>JAUPVA010000042.1 GCA_030917245.1 Patescibacteria group bacterium | reverse complement strand
TTTAGACCCGCATCAATAAGCGCAGATCGGACTTTCATCAGATCCTTTTGATCTGTATACACCGTAGTCTCTTCACCGTCCTCAATTGCATCCTCGGCACCCGCCTCAAGCATAGTCATCAGTGCGTCCTCGCCAGTAGCAGCCACCCGAATAACACCTTTTCGAGTAAACTGAAACATAACACTGCCCGCATCTGCAATCCGGCCACCGTTCTTGACTAGTGCTGTTTTCACTTCGGGAAGCGTACGGTTCCGGTTATCAGTCGCTGTTTCAATGATGATTCCTATGCCGCCCGGACCATAGCCTTCGTAAGTAATTTCTTCCAAGGCAGCCGCTGACTTATCAGCCACTCGATCAATTGAACGTTGAATGTTATCTTTTGGCATGTTCGCCTGACGAGCTTTTTCAATCGCCATAGCAAGCGCAGGATTCATATCTGGGTCTGTGCCACTCCGTGCAGCAATTGCGATTTGATTACCAATTCGGGTAAACACTGCACCACGCTTTGCGTCATTGACGCCTTTATCACGTTTAATTTTAGACCATTTGTTATGACCAGCCATACACTCACTCCAATAAGAATCAACTTGTTATGTCAATTATAACAGATAGAAGAGCCTTACTCGATTAGACTCGTTTTCTGTAGATCCAACTGGGTTTTGTGCTGCATATATACCGTAAAAAGTATAATTACAGCGTACATACCAACAAACCCAATCAGAGAAATTTGCAGTTGCTGCGTCGCCCAGGACAATCCACCAACATACTCGGCAGTCTTGGTCATGTAGGTCAATATAAGCTCGGCGGGGAAGCCGAATAGCTGGCTTGACTCAGGAAACATCAACCCAGACATTCCAGCAACAAAAGTTAGTAGCATAGCAAGGGGTACTAGAGGAAGGATTAGCATATTAGCCAACGGCGCTACAACACTAATTGAACCGAATGAGAGTAGCAAAATAGGTAACGTCCAAATTTGAGCCGCCATAGTCTCCACCAGTATTCGCCGTAAGGACTGCTCTTTTTTGTCGCCAAATAAGTATGCCTGAATTAACGGCGCTCCAATCAAAACACCCGCAAATGCCGCAAAGCTTAACTGCCATCCAAGGTCTCCCCAGGCATAAGACGGCTGCACCATAACAGTTATTGCCATTGCTAATGGAAGCAACACTAGTGGGTGAATACGCCGACCGTAGTACCACGCTAGAAGACTAAGTCCCGCCACTAACCCTGCCCGGCTCATACTCGGACTCATCCCAGTGACAGCAATAAAACCAGCAATCATCGTTGCAGCCGACAAGAAAACAAGGTACTTCGATATTTTTTCAAATATTCGGCGCGCAAGCCGAACTAATATTGTGAGATTACACCCACTTGCAACTACGATATGAGTAAGCCCTGCCGCAACGAGTGCCGTATCAAGTTCAGCAGGTAATCCGCGCCTCATCCCGACTAAGTAGCCTAATCCAAGGCTTGATTCGGGCTCACTAACTGCAGCCTGGACGCCCGTGGCAAACGCGTCACGGGCTTTTAACGCAATATCGCCGGGATATGGTCGCTGAACCGAAAGTACTTCAGCCCTGTACATGACTGCCGTAAAATTCCCAAATCCCTTTTGCAGTGTCGCCCGCAGGGTCACGCTATCACTTCGCTGAACTGCATTATCACCAACAAGAGTAACCCATAGCGAGCCCTCGGATGTTTTACCATTTACGTTTACGTCAGACAGACGGAGCACGAGCTAACCTCGTTGATTCTTGTCAGCATCTTCAGTGACCGTTCCTTGTACTGTTACCGTTTGACCAATCGCTACCGCAAGCGGCTCCGTAGACGTAGTCTCGACGGCACCCCTCCATACACCAATTAGTACTCCTCCCGTCAAGATAATTAGTATCATCCATACTCTAGAGCGAATAAGCGCCAAACAACATAGTAGACTTCCGCTTGCAAGCCAGGCTACTGAGTTAAATACTTCGGGAGCACACAATCGTGCAAGGGCCACTCCTATTACAATACCAACGCACATCCAGGCAATCAGCCACGATGTATGTAGCTTCCTACTGAGCTGCCCACCCATCATGCAGACAGTATGTCATATATTAGGGTAACGCCACCAAATAAAAAACACCCGTGGTAGCGATCGACGGATGTTCTTTACTTGGAGGGACCACTGGGGCTTGAACCCAGGACACCCTGCTTAAAAGGCAGGTGCTCTAACCAGCTGAGCTATGGTCCCACTTGCATTTAAAATGGTACGGTAATAGAGGTAGAATGTCAATGCTTCGCGGGTTTGTAATGACGCGAAGTGTGCGTACCTAATAAATCAAACACAGCCAGTATCAACCCAATTGTCACTATATAAACGCGATTAGCTTCTAGGAATTCGTATATTGCCCGTCCATCCCCCTGGAGTACTAAGGCCGAGCCGAGTGGTTCGATAAGCAGGGCAAATGCGAGCGTAGCAAAGAGCGTTGCACCAAGAATACGCTTTGAGGCATCTTGATAACTCGGCCCGCTAAACAGCAGAAATACCGCGGGGAGCAGCACCAATACTACCGACACAATTGAGATAAGCGGGGGGCTTTGTACTACTAACCCAGCGTCACGCACTAACGGGGTTAATTGGTCGGCCCAGAGTTCACTCAGCATTGAACCTGCGGCAAGAGCCAGGCCCAGAACACCGAAGCGACGCTTTGTCATGAAAGCTAATACAAACAGCAGTACCAGCACTACAACAAAGACAATAATAACGATCATACCCCCATCATGCTACAGCTTACCGTTCGAGGCAAGCGCTAGGCGCCAATCTTATCCTTCTTCGGGCGACGCTTTGCATTCTGCTCGATGTATTCGATAATTTTTTCCGCAACGTTTCGGTTAGTAATAAGCTCTGGGGTTTTGATACTGGCACTTGAATTTACTTCCAG
Organism: Patescibacteria group bacterium; assembly: GCA_030917245.1. Lineage (GTDB taxonomy): Bacteria > Patescibacteriota > Saccharimonadia > Saccharimonadales > Saccharimonadaceae > UBA1020. Next base: position 11,899 of record JAUPVA010000042.1, on the reverse strand, counting down.
TACTAACGGGCCACGTTCACTGCGCATCATATCAACGCCACAAATCGGGAGCCCCATTGCCTTGGCTGCTTTTACTGCAGTTTTCCGTTCTACCTCAGTGAGTTTAACCGCTACGCCCTCACCACCCTGGTGAGTGTTCGAACGGAAGTCTCCGTCCAAACTTTGACGTTTCACACTGGCAACAACACGACCGCCTACGACAAGTGCTCGAATATCGGTACCTGCTGATTCTTTGACAAATTCTTGGACTAAGAAGTTCACTCCTTCGACGTAAAATGCCTGCATTACCGCTTTAGCTGCTTTTGGCGTTTCTGCTAATACAACGCCATTGCCATGAGTACCGCGAGCGACTTTAATGATAAGCGGAGTACCCCCTGCTAAGTTCACTATATCTTCAAAACTAGCTGACTCTCGGGCGAACACGGTCTTTGGAATACCAACTCCGGCTTTTGCCAGCACCTGGTATGCACGTAATTTGTCGCGAGAACGATTAATCGCCAGGCTAGAAGCCGTCGTGAATGTACCCTGTGCTTCAAACTGGCGCACAATAGCCGTACCGTACTTCGTATAACTCTGAGCAATCCGGGGGATAATTGCGTCAAATCGTTCAAGATTTTCACCCTTATAACGAACGGTATTATTATTTGATTCGACTGCGGTGTAGGCGTCCTTATATTTGATGACCTTCACCTCGTGACCGCGCTTTTTAGCTTCTTCTTTCAGTCGTTTAGTCGTGTAGTTACCGGGACCGTTCGACAAAATAGCAATTTTCATAACGTGTCTCCTTCAGATTCAAGTTCTGACTGTAGTGATTCAATACGTTTCTGTTCAGCAGTCTTTAATGCCGCGCCCATCTTCACATCGACAATAAACTTACCGCGCAGCACGTTTCGTCCTATAAGCACAGGATACACCTGGCTGGCACGGTTAGCTAGAGTAAAAGTTGCACGAATTTTTTTGCCTTTTATGACAATCAACAAACGAACTGTGAAGCGTTTGTCTATTTGACCTGTCGATGTCGCTACTGCTAAGCGTCCGAACTCTGAAAACGTATGTTTTGTCGACAAATCACCAAAAAAAACCACGTCGAGTTTGCCGTTTTGGTTAACAACGGCATCCGCCCAGATCGCTGAGGTACGAGCGCCGCTATCTATGCGAGCATGGACAGCCGGGACTTGCTCGAGCTCGGGAAATCTTACTTCTTCAGCGCGACCGATAATTTTTTTCGTAACATCCATATATTTATTATTTTACCATATTTTGGTTAAATATTCAATAGCTTACTTCTGCGCTGACTTAACGACATTAATGAAGTATTCGGTGTAAATTGCTAATTTTTCTTCAGCAAATGCTCCGCTTGCAATTTGTGGGCTTGCATTGACCTCCAAGATATATGGTCGACCGGTCCCAAGCTCGAATAACAAATCGACGCCAGCGATCTCACGCTGCATTATTCGAGACGATTCGAGCGCCACGAGCTGATGCTCTGGTGCTAATTCTTCAATAGGCTGCAAAAATGCATCGGCACCTTGCGAGGTATTATTCAAGTGTGTTGCCTCTGCATCGGTTCGCTGCCGCTTAATTATCAGCTTTATCTCCCCACCAACAATTAATACCCGTAAGTCGCTATCATTCTCGATATACTGCTGAGCAATAAATTGCAGCTTTGGAAATGCCGCTAGAGCAGCCTGAAACTCTTCTTCAGTGTGGATTAAATAATTCTCCTCCCCGCCCGAGCCATCGGTCGATTTGAAAATAAAAGGCACACCAAGCGACTGTACGGCAGTGGCGTATTCGCTCGGCCATTGGTCATGCAGCATAAATACCGTCTTGGCTATCGGCAAGTCTGCCAAGGAAAGACGCGACAACTGCGTTAGTTTTGTCAGCGGAATATGATTGCGTAATTCACTTGATACAAATGGCACGTTGTGAGCGTCCAAATACGATGCTATCACCCCGGCATACTCGCTATGACGAAAGAACGATTTATAATATACAAAGTCAAAATCCTTCAGCTCCGTGCCAGATTCAGCGAGCCACACGCGTAATGACCCCTGTTTAAACTCAACGCGAATTGCATGATAATTATGCCATTCGATATCTATCTCGCCGTTTATACGCTTATGGAGCTCAGCGATAAAATGGTCATTGAGCGGAACGCTCTCTTCTGTTTCTGCCGAAGACAACACTAGCACTCGAGGCGTTTTAACATTCATAGTTTGCTCCTTTTGCATAAGAGTTATTACTTTTCGTATTCCGGCAGTTATCTTTATATATTAGCATAATATATGCAAAAAGTCAATATGCTTATGCTTTTAGAAGAGACTTCGCTTCTTGGTGCCACCGAACTGTTCAAGTAAGTCTTTTTGTTTCTTGGAAAGCTTAGTCGGAGTATCGACAATAATTTGCACAATATGCGCACCGCGTCTTTCGCTCCTAAGGTGGGGAACCCCGTGACCAGAGAGCTTAAAGTCGGTTCCGCTTTGCGTTCCAGCTAGAATTTTCATTCGTACCTTGCCGTCCACCGTCGCGACGTCAATTTCCGTTCCCAGGGCTGCCTCAACCATTCCAATGTGCTCTTCGCTGAGTATTAAGTCACCTTCACGAGTAAACTTTTTGTGTGCTTTTACTCGAATATGAACGTACATGTCACCGCGTGGACCGTTAGCCATTGCCTCACCACGTTCTTTTAGCCGTATTGTCGCACCATCGTCGACACCCGCTGGGACTTTGAGCTTAATTGACTGCTTGCGGCGCTCCGTACCACGTCCCTTACAGACCGTACATTCTTTTTCGGGCACCTTACCGCGTCCATGACATGTCTCGCACGTCACCGCCTGCTGAACAGCGCCAAACATTGTATTCATTACACGCATCTGCTGACCAGCTCCCTTACAAGTCGGGCAGGTTTTGAGTGAATGTCCTGGCTCGACTGTAGAACCATGGCAGTGCGAACACTCATCTTCCATTTCAAACGACAACTCGCGCTCTACTCCAAACACGGCCTCTTCAAAATCTAACTGAATTTGTGTTTCAACGTCCCTGCCTCGTTGAGGACCACGCTGCTGTTGGCTGCCGCCAAAGAACTGTCCAAAAATATCACCTAAGCCGCCATCACCAAAGTTAAAGTCAAAGCCTTGACTCGAAAAACCTTCAAATGGGTTACCGCCCCCGTAGCTGCCGCCCGAGGACCCGCCGACTCCGGCATGACCAAACTGATCATAGCGTTGGCGCTTCTGAGCGTCCTTTAATACCTCGTATGCTTCGTTTACTTCCTTAAACTTCGTTTCATCCCCACCGTCTTTATCGGGATGATACTTAACAGCGGCCTTACGGAAGGCTTTTTTAATCTCATCGGCGCTAGCAGTCTTGCCAACTCCTAAAACTTCGTAATAATCTCGTTTCGACATCTGTTATAAGTATAAATTTTTAGCACTCGAAATTCAAGAGTGCTAATTATGTTTTGACGAATTCGACTGAAATACGAATCGTCGCTGGATGTAAAAATTCCAGCCTACACTGCAGAGGCCAGCAATCACCTTAGCCGTGTTTGTTGCCAGAAGCTCTTTCACTTGGCCTGTCGCCCCTACCATTTCAAACCACTGCTCCGTTAGCCCGCGGCCCACAACGGCCAACACGAGGCTCTGTATCACAAAGATACTGATGAGAAGCGAGATTATGTAAAGAACTAATGACTTTCGTTCCCCATGTGCGATGCTCTTAAACACTACTTTGCGATTGACGATATAGCTATATAGACTCGAAACGGATGCAGAGACAATATTTGCTCCGATAATCGGCAATCCTGCCAGTGCCGTTAGCGCGTTCAATATTCCGTAATCAAGGAGCGTTGCCGTAAAGCCGACTACGGTGAATCGTTTAAATTCACGTTTTTCAGTTTTGGTCGGCATTAGAATTTATCGCGAATGTGGGAGAAGCTAAACTCCCACGTAGCATCGGTCTTTTTATACGGATTAAAGATGTTCTGAGGATCATATATGGCTTTAACTTCTTTCATGATACCTAGCACTTCGTCGCCATACATATCGCGAAGCCATGGCCCGCGAACCATACCATCATTATGTTCGCCGCTGACGCTTCCGCCGTATTGAATCACGAGGTTGTTAACTTCTTTCATGACCGGCTCGAGCTTGGCGCGCTCGGCTGGATCTTCGATTTTCATAAGTGGAATCACATGAAAGTTACCGTCGCCCATGTGTCCGGCAAGCGTCGCAAATAGCTTGTACTTCTTTATGATTTTTCGTAGTTTCGGTAAGAACTCCGCAAGATGCGCCGGGGGCACAACAAAATCATCAATAAATGGAGCGGTGTGTTTATCTTTAACCTTGCTCCGCAGTAATTGAAAACTGTAGCGACGCATAATCCAAAACTTTTCGCTTTTAGCTTCGGTTGGCGTTTCTTCAAACCCGTTAATTTCGTAGCGGGCATGACGAGTTTTAATTTGTTTACTGTCAGCTAGCTCTCGATGCAGCTTACGAATCTTCTGGCGAACTTCTTCTTCACTCGAGCCATTAAATTCAATCATCAGCACTAATTTTGGGATACCCCTGAGCAGCTGTAGTCCATCTGGAATTAAATTAAACAGCAGCTTAATAAAGCGTTTTGGTCCGAGCAGTTTCAAAAAACTCGGCATAAACTTTATGCTGAGCCACAAGGTTTTATCGTCAAAGCTCTCAAAGGTCGCAGGCTTGTGCTTGAGTACCGCCGGAATCAGCAATCCCAGGTCGTTCATATCACGCATAAACAGCACTAGCAATCCAGAATGGGGCCTGTGAGGTACGAGCTTAACGGTGCCCTCGGCTATCAAGCCAAGCGTACCTTGGGCGCCAACAAACAATTTTGTAAGATCAAATATGCCCGTTTCTCGATTCCAGACGTCCCATAAGTGATAGCCTGTTGAGTCCTTACTTACTTTTGGCTTAGCCGCCTGGATTTTTTCATAGTTCTTCTCAAGTAGCTCAAACGTCTGCTTGTACAATCGGCCTTCGAAATCCGATTTACTCATTTTTCGAACCAGCTCTGATTTCGTCAAAGGCTTCACCACATACTCATTGCCATCGGCCAAAATCATCTTAAGTTCGGTAACGAAGTTATCGGTCTTGCCATACTCCAGCGACTTTTCGCCACCCGAGTTGTTACTCATCATGCCACCAACACTCGCCATGTCACGGCTTGCAGGATAGCTTGGCAGCAATGCGCCATGCTTTAATGTCTGGACCTCAAAATCCTTGTACATCATACCTGGCTGCACCGTCGCCTGCTCACTATTGACTTCGAGTAGTGCGGTCATATGCTTGCTTACGTCAAGTAAAATTGAATCGCCAATTGCTGCTCCACTCATATCTGTGCCCCGGGATCGTGGGGTGACACTTAAGTGCGGGTGCTCTTTTTTGTGTTTATTAATAAACTTAACGACCGACTTCAGATCTTCAGCATCCTTAGGAAAACCGACCACCTCTGGCTTGAGTTCAAACAAGCTGGCATCGTGACTATAGAATTCACGTGTTTCGTTGTCTGTACTCAGCTCACCTTTAAATACTTTCGCGAGTTCTTTTTGTATATCCATATCTCCTTCATGGTAGCTTGCGACATACATATACACAAGCATCTTACCCGTCTACAAGTTGACCAACTAGCGACTTGCGTAGCCTGCGTCACCATTACCGTCTACGTATTCGTTCACCCTGTCTAGATTCACAGACATTCCGACTGTCATGTATACTGACTGCACAATGATTACGCCGTATCAGATATTTTTTCGTTTCGTTGGCCGTATCTTAGGATCCTTGCGAGCCGAATGGTTGCAGCTCTACCATCGCTATTTCGGTCATATTCAACGATTTGAAGGAAACGCCGAAGAAATATGCGTACAAATTACTGAACGATGCTGGAACGGTAGCTACTACAAAACAAGCCTTGGGCACTTTGAGCAATTCTTCGTTCGTGATTTTGGTACCGTGGTTGAGAGTCTGTGCCGAACTGGGTATCGCACCCATGCGCTGCATACAATAAAGTGGGCGCTTACCTACTATCGACGCAGTGCTAAAATTACGACTTGCATCGATAAATACGGTGGATGTTTTGACGCACCAATGCATGCTATCGATTCATTACCTTGGCTGCTCCACAGTATCGTTGTGAGTGGTTACACATTAAATAAAGCCGAGCGTGCGTTTATTGAAAAACAGCTGAAAAAATATTGCCGCAAATATCTCGACACAACCGGACATGTTCGCCCGATACGATTTGCCGAGCAGCGCGATGCAGTGGTGTACGATCGTAGTGCCTACGCGGTTAGCCTTGTTGGTCGTATGGCCTGGTGTGTGGAACAGCTTAACTTACAGGGATTCCCATTCAAGCTACAAAAATACCAAGAAGAGCTGATCACGAGGTATTGGAACGGTCAGTACTTCAATGCCGACCGTACAACCGATGCATTTAGCGCAGAATGCGCCTTGTTCCCTTTCTTCCTTGGCATCATTGAAGATGAGGCATTGGCGGGATCAACGTTCGACTACATCACTGATAACAAATACGATCAGCCGTTTCCGATGATTTATACCAAACAGCCAAAAGCATTCACCTACCATTGGTGGATGACTGCGCCCTTTATGCCCGAATATGAAGGTCATACGCTGTGGAGCTGGCACGGCATGTTCTACTTACATAGCCTTCGCCGCTTCAATCGGCCAGAATTCCATGTGCAGCGCGAACGCTTTGCTAAAGGCATGATTGAGCAACACGGTACACTTCCCGAAATGCTAAATGCAGACGGATCCTGGTACTATGCACCCATCTACCGTGGCGACCCGGGAATGGTATGGGCAGCATTATATGTCGATCTAGCCCGGCTTAAACCTGTATATTAAAATTGCCGCTTTCGCGGCAATTTTGTTACTTCTTTTCTTTTTCGTCGACCACTTCGCCTTCGACTGGCTCGTCTTTGTCTGATTTCTTTTTTTCTTCGCCTTCGGATGCAGGTGCCTCATCCTTTGCGGCTTGTTCATACATCTTAGCGCCAATCGGCATAATCACGTCCGTCAGCTTCTTTGCCGCAGCTTCAAGTGTTTCCTTGTCGGCCGAATCGTCAGATTGAACTTTTTTCGCCTCAACAACGGCGTCCTCGATTATTTTCTTGTCGTCGTCAGAAATCTTTTCAAACTCAGATGGCATTTTTTCGGCTTGGTAGATACCATTTTCTAGACTGTTGCGCGCTTCAACCGCGTCACGCTTTTTCTTGTCTTCGTCAGCATGCGCCTCAGCTTCTTTCTGAGCCTTTTCGATATCTTCCTTGCTCATATTGCCCGAGTCTTGGATAGTCACCGAACTCTCTTTACCAGTTCCCTTATCTTTTGCCGTAACATTCAAGATTCCGTTAGCATCGAGACTAAACGTTACTTCGATTTGCGGCACTCCTCGAGGAGCGGGGGCAATACCATCAAGAATGAAGCGACCAAGTGATTTGTTGTCGCTGGCCATCTCACGCTCACCCTGAAGAACATGGATTTCTACTTGCGGCTGGTTATCAGCAGCAGTCGAGAAGGTTTCGCTCTTACTTGTCGGGATAGTCGTATTGCGCTCAATCAACTTAGTTGTGACGCCGCCCATGGTTTCAATACCAAGGCTGAGTGGCGTGACATCGAGTAGCAAGACGTCTTTTACGTCTCCTTGCAGTACTCCACCCTGAATAGCAGCTCCGATTGCCACGACTTCGTCTGGGTTCACGCCCTTGAGTGGTTCTTTGCCAAAAATTTCCTTAACCTTTTGGACGACTGCGGGCATTCGGGTCATACCACCAACAAGCACCACCTCGTCAACATCACTAGCCTTAACGTCAGCATCTTTTAAGGCTTTTTCAACAGGGAGCGCCAGTCGATCGATTAAGTCTTTAACGAGTTCTTCAAGCTTGCTCTTAGTCAATTTGTACTCAAAATGTTTCGGACCATCAGCATCTGCCGTAATGAACGGTAAATTAATTTCGTACTCTGATGTCGAAGACAATTCTTTCTTGGCTTTTTCGGCTTCGTCTTTTAAGCGCTGCATAGCCGCTTTGTCGCTCTTTAAGTCGACGCCTTCTTCATTCTTAAATACTTCTAGGAAATGATTGACGATTCGGTTGTCAAAGTCTTCACCTCCAAGATGCGTATCACCGTTGGTCGAGCGGACTTCAAATACCCCGTCACCAAGTTCAAGGATTGATACGTCGAATGTACCGCCTCCAAGGTCAAAGACAGCAATCTTTTCGTCCTTCTTTGAGTCAAGGCCGTATGCAAGTGCCGCAGCAGTAGGCTCATTTATTATCCGTTTAACTTCAAGCCCCGCAATTTTACCGGCATCTTTCGTTGCCTGGCGCTGTGAATCGTCGAAATAGGCTGGAACAGTGATGACTGCTTCAGTTACCTTGTCGCCCAAAAATGCTTCTGCATCAGCCTTAATCTTACTAAGAATCATTGCCGAGACTTCTTCTGGGGTGTAATCCTTGTCGCCCATGGTAACGGCCACGCCGTCGCCTTTTTTCACAATATTGTACGGCATGATGTCATGGTCTTTTTGCACCTCGTCATCACCGAATTTTCGGCCTATCAAGCGCTTTACACCATAGATTGTATTTGTTGCATTGGTAACACGTTGACGTTGCGCAACTTGGCCAACCAATCGTTCACCTTTTTTATTGATGGCAACGACACTTGGTGTCGTTCGGTTTCCTTCGGCGTTGGCAATGACTTCTGGTTTTCCCGCCACCATATACGCAAACGCACTGTTTGTCGTACCAAGATCAATTCCGATAATTTTACCCATGTTTCTATCCCCTTTCAGTTACTACTCTAAAGTGTGAAATATCTTATTTCATTTTAGCACTCATCGCAGGACAGTGCCAAAACTACTTTTAGTATAATTTGCTAGCACTCTGCTGTCAAGAGTGCCAATATTCATTACTACCTCTGTTAGAAATGCAAAAAGTCGCCTGAAGCGACTTTTTTATGCTTTACGATGGTACTACCTACTGCCGTGTTACCTTTACCATGCTTGGTCGCATAACGATACCATCAACTTTGTAACCAGGCTGAAGCTCTTCGGCAATTACTTCGTGTTCGCCCTCGGCACCCTCATCAAACTGGATCGCATCGTGAAGATCGGGGTCAAATGCCGTACCTGTGCCCGCTTCGATTCGCTCAACACCCATATCGCCAAGTGATTTTGAGAGGTTTTTTTGCAGATTAACGACACTTATCGCCCATGTATTACCCTTAAGTTCTTCTGGCAAATGTGCAATCGCACGTTCAATATTATCAACAATGGGAAGTAGCTTCATAATCGCTCCTGCACGTCCCGACCCACGAGCCATTTCCTTCTCTTGTTCGACACGCTTTCGATAATTTTCAAAATCGGCTCGAGTTCGCTGCAAATCTTGCGTCAGTTCACCGACCTGCTGTTCTAGCTCCTCTTGTTTCTTGCTCTTGGCCATAGTCAGAATGCTCCAATAATTCCATTAATAAGATTAACTACCGCTTCCACAATCGCAGTTATAACGGTAACGATGCCGTTAACAATAGCGGTAATAATCGCGACGATACCGTCCACAATTGCTTTGATAATATCCATGCTATAGCACCTCCTCTAACATTGCACCTGTCTGGCGTACCAGCCGCATAACACGAGCATAGCTCTGACGTGTTGGACCGAGGACGCCAATATAACTATTATCTGAAAACGGTGATCGAAAACGACTAATAATTAATGTTGCTCCGCTGGCTTTCCCGATCGGATTTTCACTACCGATAAATACATTCAATGGCTCATTTGGTGCGGCTTCTCGTAGCCATGGCTCAAGATTATCAAGTAGTCGTGCAACGTTTTGGGCGTGTACACCGCCCATAAATTCAGGCTGGCTAAACAGGTTGCCCATGCCCGCGAGATAGAGTTCATCACCAATAGTAGCAAGACCAAGGTTCTGAGTTAGGTCTACGAGACTATCGACTGCTGAGCGAATAGCCCGGTCCGCTCGCGTCCCGTGGTTAGAAACTCGAGCTTCGATCGCTCTCGCACTACGATCGAAAGATGACTGAGGTTCTTCTTGTTGGTTTGTTAGAAGATTTACATAAAAACGATACCCTGTATCAGTCGGCACTCGTCCAGCACTCGTATGTGGTTGCTGAATAAGCCCCAACTCTTCTAGTTTTGCCATCTCGCTTCTTACTGTCGCACTTGAAACATTGAACAGTTTTGCCAGCGTAACACTCCCTACAGGAGAAGCAACCTCAGCATACTGTTCAATAATGGCAGTCAAAATAGCAATTTGACGATTAGTCATGACACTATTATAGCGCTCATTTGGCACTCTTTCAAGGCGAGTGCTAGGACTTCAAGTTTTCCAGAATAGTTTGTGCAACCTGGCGGCCCTGACGATCTTCGTCAGACATCGCCTCACCCGCCACCACTCTTTGAATCGCTTTTGCAGCATGTTCAAGTTGGTCATTAACAAGAAAATGAAAATCAGGCGCATCAAACGCAGCCTCAATTTCGTGTACGGCTGAATTTTTTCGATTCGCAAGCTCCGCCTCGCTCATGACTTCGCGCTCAGTAAGTCTTTGGAGCCATACGTCATAGCTCGGCGGCACGACAAATATAAACGTGGTATCAGGCTTGGCACGACGAATATTCATCACACCTTCCCGCGCAACCTCATTTATCGGTGTTTTACCACTCTCTACTGCACGCATCAGTTCCCGCACACTAATGCCCGATACCTGCTGGTCGTGAATCAGTTCAGCTTCGAGGAACATTCCTTGAGCCAGGTCATTCAGTAGGTCCTCTTCTTTTCTGAAGTAGTATTGTACGCCGTGCTGCTCCATCACCCCATTTCGTAGCTTCGGAGGTCGTGTCGTATCAGAAAGTATTTGATGAAACGCGCCAGTCTGAACTAGGTAGTCAATGATTGTATTTCGCCCGCTACCGCTTATTCCTTGCAGAATCACCAGGTTCATTCCAGCCAATAAACGCCTCGCTTCATCTGAGGGGCGATAGTCACTCAAGACGGCTTTGAAAGCCTCTTTGTTCTGCAGGATCACTTGCATATCTACCTATACTACCTTATGCCACTTTTCATACAAACACTCCTCGGCCCGACAGGTGACTGATATACTACAGATACCTATGCAGAGTCTAACTAGAATTATTTCGTTACTTCATCGTTTCATTAACTCGTCATCGTCCTTCTATGCCATTCTCGCGCTCTTCATAATTAGTGCAGTGTGGATCGCTAGCTTCAGCCTCTACCCCATGGCATTCGATGAAGAATTTCATTATGGCCTCATCAAGATCTATGCCTCAAGCTTGCTCCCCTACGGTATCGAACACACCAGCAGTATGGCGCAATATGGCGCAGCGACCGCGGATGCATCGTATTTGTTTCATTACCTTATGAGTTTTCCATACCGATTATTTGATTTTCTTGGCCTATCCGACCCGGCTATCATTATCCTCCTGCGGTATCTCAACATCGTCTTCGTTGCCGCGGCCATAATCATCTTCAGACGCGCACTTCTCCTCGCGAGTGCTTCTCCGGCCGCGGCTACCGCTAGTCTAGCCTTCGTCAGTCTCGTACCTGTATTTGTGATGCTAACGTCGCAGATAAATTATGATAATTTGCTCCTTCTCGTAACGGCATGGTGTATTCTCCTTACCTTCCGAATAACCCTTTCGCTGCGCCAAAAAAGTACAATTACACTGACTGACGCCTGGCTATTGGTATGTGCTCTACTTATCGGCATGTCTATTAAATACGCATTTCTACCCATCGCACTGGCGCTTGTGCTATGGCTCGTATTAGTAGGAATCCGCCATCTTACCCCAAATCGAAAAAGTCTTTTAATAATTT
>JAUPVA010000041.1 GCA_030917245.1 Patescibacteria group bacterium | reverse complement strand
GGGGGTAGCAGTTACTCCGTCACGTTCGGCACGGCGAATTGCATGACGACCTTTTTGGTTAAACGCCATAATTACTTCATCGAGTTCAGGCGTCAGATCGATTAGAACGGTGCTAGAGTTCGGCTGAACAGGGAAGCTTTGTTTGGCTTCAGCCAGGTTCATTTCTGTAGCTTTGGGTAATTCAGGCTCTATTTTTATGGCAAACACTCCCGAGCCTAGGGCTAATGGTCTGAGACTGCTTACGGCAACGGCTAATGCGCTGGCAGATTCGACCGATGGCCCTTTTGGAAGATACCAGAATTTACCGAGGAGCGGTATGTGACGTTCTAGCGCTAGGACGGCGGTAGTACCGCTCATGATATAGCGGGGGGTCCAACCGGTCCCTTGCTTTACTTCGGCACTTTCGCTCATCTGAAACAAGTTACCGCCGTCGGGGTTATGTTGCACAAGTGTGTTCCAATTTTTGATTTCATCAGGCGTTGCGTATCGGCTTTTCATACGTATATTGTAACGAAAAAATGGCAATCAATAAATTTAGCACTCGCGCTTGACGAGTGCTAGCGGTTCGGTACAATAGAATACAGAACACTAACGTATAAAGGAGGAGTACACGTGAGTTCACCTATTACACCCCTCGGAGATCGCATCGTCGCTGTGCGCGAACAAGCGGCAGAAAAAACCGCGAGCGGCCTCTTTTTACCAGATAACGCAAAGGAAAAACCAGTTGCTGCTAAGGTTGTAGCGATAGGCCCCGACGCAAAGCATGTTAAGGTGGGAGATCGAATTCTCTATAAAGAATATTCGACGACAGAACTAAAGATTGATACCACCGAGTACTTAGTCGTAAAAGAAGAAGATATTCTCGGAACACTAGCATGACACTCGATATTGTCCAAAGCATTACATTGCTCGTCACGGCGTTTTTGGCTATCGCGATATTATTAAAAATTTTAGCGGTCGTGCACAAACAGGCGCGACACGTCAAAGACCTTGAACTGCGCATGAAGGCGATGGAACAGGTTGATGCAGACAGTCTTGCCGCAAAACAAGACACTATGACTGAATACAGGAAAGGATAATAGTATATGGCAAAACGAGTATTTTACGGTGATGACGCACGCGAGCGAGTGCTCGAAGGGGCAAAAGCTCTATATGATGCGGTGAAAGTCACCTACGGCCCAAAAGGAAACAATGTAGTAATCGCTAAAGGCTACGGTGGTCCAACCGTAACTCACGACGGTGTAACAGTTGCTGAGAGTGTTGAACTGCCAGAAGATGACGATAAGACGCTGGGCTACAAGGTTGGTGCCGAGCTTATTAAGCAGGCGGCGAGCAAGTTAAATAAATCGGCTGGTGACGGAACAACTACTGTTACTGTACTGACCTACAATATTCTGAAAGAAGCCAATCGGTTGATTGCTGCAGGGCACAACCCACAGGAACTTCGACGCGGCATTGAAGAGGCTGGAAGGGAAGTCGTAGCCGCACTTGATGGCTTGAGTGAATCGATTGAAGGTAAGACCGACCGTGTTGCAGAAGTTGCGACGATTTCCGCAGGCGATGAAGCAATTGGCAAGCTAATTGCTGATGTGATTGCCAAGGTCGGTAAAGACGGAGTAGTGACGGTTGAGGCTGGCCAAGGACTCGAAATGGAAGCGGAAGTCGTTGAAGGATTCAGCTTGGACCGAGGTTGGGCTAGTCCGTTCTTCGTTACCGATGCCGGACGACAAGAAGCTGTATTTGAAAAACCCTCTATAGTCATTACCGACAAAAAAATTAGCACGGCAGCCGAGCTGTTGCCCTTGGTTGAGAAACTGGCTCAAGCCGGCAAGAAAGACATTGTTCTGATTGCTGACGAAGTAGACGGAGAAGCTCTCTCAATCCTTGTGCTCAACAAACTCAAAGGCGTATTAAATACCGTAGTGGTCAAAGCACCTAGCTTCGGTGACCGCCGTAAAGATATTATGGCTGACATAGCAACGCTTACTGGCGCACAGGTTATCTCGGAAGATCAGGGACTGACGTTCGACAATGTAGGACTTGAGGTAGTGGGTGCAGCTCGTAAGGTGATTGTTGGTAAAGATGAGACGACAATTATTGAAGGTGCCGGACACGCCAACGATGTTACCGCGCGTATCAAGCAGATTCTGGCGCAAGCTGACAATGCAAGCAGTGAATACGACAAAGAACAGTTCGAAAAGCGCTCAGCGGCTCTGTCGGGCAAGGTCGCCGTAATCAAAGTCGGTGGAGCTACCGAAACCGAAATCGATGAGAAAAAGTTCCGCGTCGATGACGCAGTTGCTGCGACTAAAGCCGCTTTGGCCGAGGGAATTGTGGCAGGGGGTGGCGTGACGCTTGTAAACTTATCTGCCGCAATATCGGTTGAAGGTGCTGATAGCGTTGCCGCTGGTCGTTCAATCTTGAAAAATGCGCTTCGACAACCATTCCTTCAAATCACCGCAAACGCTGGGCTCAACTCCGAGGCTCTTCTGGCTCAGGTAGAAGCCGGCAAGCCAGGGTTTGGCGTCAACGTCATGAAGCCAGAGGCGGGATTGATTGATGTGAAGAAAGCTGGAGTAATCGACCCTGCTCGTGTAACGAAAGAAGCGGTACAGAACGCCGTGTCAATCGCATCTACTGCTGCCACGATGGGTGCGCTAGTGGTTGATATTCCTGAAAAAGAGTCGGCAATGCCTTCTATGGGCGGTGGCATGCCAGGAATGATGTAAAAATCATCACCGTACTTCAGACTAATAGAGTCGGCTACGATGCCGACTCTATTTTTTAAGGCTACTTACGACTGTAGCGCACTACTGGGCGAATTTTATACGCGTAATTATCTCGCGTGCAAGCGTAAGATTTTTTCGGCGCCGCTCAATGGTAGCAATAGATGTTTCGTCAGGTCGGGAACGGGCGCGCTGGGTATGTAGCTGAGTGTCCGCGGCTTCAATGTACGAATCAAGAATATTGATTCGCTGTACCTTCACTTGAGGTAGGCGTGTTTTGAGATTATCCGTACTCGTGTCGATTAGATCGGCAAACTCATCAATTCCAAGTGCGACCAGTGAGTTGTAAATTTCTCGGGCACCGGTTTCGCTGCTATTAGCTAACTGAGAATCAATATAATCAAATAATTTTGCCATAGGAATCTTAACAGATACCTCAGGTCGTGAATCGCTGGCACGCATGTGACCGTAAGGTGCTGAAATATCGAGGTAATCTTTAAGTACTTCGGAGCGAGACGGATGCCGTAACTTTGACATTGACTTAGATTCAATCTGACGGATGTGCTCTCTAGTGACACCATACTCTTTTCCTATTTTATCCAGGTCCATTGGTTCGCCATTGGTTAAACCAAAACGTTTATCAATAACGCCTGCTTCTCGTTCGCTCAGCGTGTTTGTCACTGCATTTAGTTGCGCATACAGCGCATTTTTTTCTGCAATTTGAGTCTGGTCACTTAAGTCGTCACTGGCTGGAACGTCTTCAAGATCCCATTGATGGTTTGGTGTCATTTCGACACGTAGAGCAAATTTACCTAGTGCGATGCGTTCAGGATTACTTACTGTACCCATAATTTCAATTAGGTCGTCAACGGTCGGCTCTGTCTGGTTGTCGCGAACGAATTGTGTATAGGCGCGACTAACGCGTTTTTCCAATCGTGGTGGCAACACAAAATTATCGTTCAGCTCGGCGGGTAGACCTTCGTCGGCGAGGGTTGTTTCCCATAGTTTAACCAAAGGGTCTATTTGCTGCCCTACGGTTACATCTTGAAGCAGCTTCCCTTGTGATTTCTTCAATCTCTCAAGTAGCTTCGGATTGAGGAAGTGTAGCATTCCTGGGTGTGGGCGGTAGGGCCCCTGGCTGCCCCCGTGGCGGCCGAGCACACGATCAAAGTCAATATAGTCAAGATCAAGTGCGTGCATGGCTGTGTACTGGGACTTCGAAAGGCCGCTTTTTTCATCAATGAAGTCAACGTAAATGCTTTCGATACCGCTTGGCTTCTTGCGCAACACGCGACCTAATAGTTGCTTTGTGCGAACCGGGGACGTTGTCGGAGATAAATTAATTGCAAAACTTGCCTTGTCACTATCCCAACCCTCCTCGAGCGACTTTGTGAACGTGAGGACATCGAATACGCCAGCATCAAACATTTTGAGCTTAAGAGCATGATCTTCGGGCGACAAATGTGCGCCTACAGCGGCGGCTTTAACCCCGTTTGTTTTAAGTAAGTCGGCTAATAAGCGGGCGTGTAAGTTACTCTGGCCTGGTACACAGGCGATTATTCCTTGGCGTCCTTCTTCGACAAGAGCTCGTGAAAGTTCTAGCGCGGTATTGTTGCGCTGCATATTTTCAATAAGAGGAGCGAGTTCACGATCGGTAAATTCTCTGCGCGGATCGGTTAATTGTAGAGATTCATTCGTCTCGTACACAAGTGTCCGAACAGGAGCGGTCTTACCAGTCTCGATTGCTTGAATAAGTGAAAAGTCGTACAGGGACTGGTCAAATACCTCATTTGACATACGGTCAATGGCGTAATCAGGGGTTGCTGAAAGGCCAAGTTTAAATGCATCGGGGAATGCAGTGCGTATTACCTGAGAAGTTTGTTCGCCGAGGCTGCGGTGACATTCATCGGCAATAGCCACGTCGAACTGACCTAATGTTTGGTGTCCACGTTTGGCATCATTGAGTAAACCTGGATAGGTTGTGACTACAATGTCAGCAGATTCATTGCCAGTCGAGGAGCCGAAGTGAGAATGAACAGACGTGCCGTCGGGAAGATGAGCAAATCGTCTTAAGCCCGTGGGAGTTTCATTATTTTTGCCGACAATTTGACGAGCGATGGGGATAGTTGGCGCTAGAAGGAGTACGCGTTTACCAGCACGAACAGCTGCCTCAGCTAGGAGTGCCTCTACGGTTGTTTTGCCGGTGCTTGTGGCCATTTCGATGTATCCCGATTTTGTGCCGGTTACGAGCGCATGGCCGATTGCTTCAAGAGCTTCTAGTTGTTGAACATCAAGCGAGAAATCACGACTGTGAATATTATTTAACGTCGCCTGTAGGCTGCCTGCAAAGGCGTAATCAGGACTAAGTACAGATTCCGGAGAATGTCGTTCTGAAGACATAAAAAATACTATAACAAAAAATAGCTAAAATGTCAATAGAAGTCTAGGGGTGAGCAATGTTATTGCTTGGCGGCGCTTAAGAAATCGATTTCTTTGATGATATCGAGTAATGCCTGGGCACGACGCGATTCGTCTTCGATTAATTTAGCGGTCTCGTGCGCGGGTTCGATAAGTGACTTGTCATCGGTCGAACGAAGTAGGAGGAGATAAGTGTCGAACTTCTCTTCAGCCGGGATGTTGAGCTTATCAACAAGTGGACGGAGTTCTGTTAAGGCTTCTTGTTTGACCGTGCTTAGATCGTCGGAACCGGTTGAGAATGTTGGTTCTGGCATGACCGGAGTTTCGACTACTGGCGGGACGGTAACTTCGGGCAGTTCTTGTGTAGTTGGGTCGGTGACTGGGGTGTCATCAGCCGGTGGAAGTGCAGGAGAGACGGACGCGTCCGCAGTAGCACCTGCCTGCAAGTCGACGCCTGCTAGTACTTTCGCAAGTTCTTGGTCGTCACTGATTGGTTGTTGCGTGTCGTTTAACGGTTCAATAGTTGCCATGCCCACCTCTGATATTGATTATGCTTTCAAGTTGTTATTACTGTATCATATTGACAGAGATACTCGCAAGGAGGAGAAACCGATGCTAGATGATATGAATGTAATTTCCCAACGTGACAGGTCAGACGCACTGAGTCTCGCCGAAGCCACACCGAAACAGTTGTTGCACGACTTTAAGGCAGTAGTGTCGAGTGACAAGCCATTTACCAGCGTTGTGTTTGCCGCCATGGGCGGGAGTGCGTTGCAAGCTGAGTTTGTTAAGACCTACCCGGTACTGAATGTTCCGTTCGTGATTGTGAAAGACTACAATCTGCCGAATTTCGTGGATGCGTCTACATTGGTAATTGTGTCGAGCTATTCGGGTAATACCGAAGAGTCATTGTCGGGTCTCGAACAAGCTGTGCAGCGAGGAGCAAAGGTCGTGGTTATGGCCGGTGGCGGTAAGTTGCTTGAGCGAGCAAAGCAAGAAGGTTTTGACCATGTCGTAATTCCCAAGGCGGTTCAGCCTCGCATGGCCGTACTGTATGCCTACCGGGCACTTATAGAGGTGCTGGTGGGGTACGGGTTAACCCCAGCCGATACCTTGCAAGAAATTGAGCGAGCCGTGCCAGCGTTGGAGCGGGCAGTTAAATCGTGGACAAAGACGGTGCCGACTGCCGAAAATCCAGCCAAGCAATTGGCCTTACAACTTGTTGGAAAGACACCTATTATTTACTCTGGTCCACTAATGGCGCCAGCGGCGTATAAGTGGAAAATTAGCGCCAACGAAAATGCAAAAAACACGGCGTGGACCGGTACTCTTCCAGAGTTTAATCACAATGAATTTATAGGCTGGAGCTCACATCCGGTCGAAAAACCGTTTGCAGTGATTGATTTGTTGTCATCATTTGAACACCCTCGAACGCAAAAGCGGTTTGAGGTAACCGACCGGTTGCTATCAGGTATGCGACCAAAGTCGATTGACGTCCAGGCTGTGGGAGCGTCTGCAATTGAACAACTGGTGTATCTGGTGATTTTCGGTGACTTCGTTACCCTGTATCTCGGCTTACTTAACGGGGTAGATCCGAGCCCTGTTGAACTGGTTGAAAGATTTAAGGTTGAACTGGGTTAGTTTTCGTATCCTGAGAACACCCAAGTTCCAGATGATGCGGTTGCGGTGACCGTTGCTTCGGGGCAGGGACGGAAGGTGGCAGATTCCTGGGGCGTGAAGGTACCTTCAGCGCCGTATACCCTAAGCAGGTACCATCCCTTCGTAAGCGTCGTGCAGCCCCATGTATTAGCTGAACCTCTATAGTATTGATAATATCTCGTGCAGTCGTTTGGGGTCGGTACGGGAGGCGTTGGCATGATTCCGCTATCCTTTAGCCCTTGAAGCCATTTGCCTTCAGTGTCCCAGCTATAGCTATAGCCATTACCGACGGCTGGGCACGTAGCAGTCGGATTCGTTGTACCGAAGGTGGTGGGGTATTGACCGTTGTTACTCGCCTTGTAGAGTTCTAGTGCTTTTAAGATGGCCTTTACGTCTGAGTAGCGAGCATTATCGCGAGCTTTAGCTTGGATATTGCTGAAAGCTACTACCGTTATGGCCGCCAGTATAGCGATAACGACGATGACAATGAGTAATTCAACAATCGTAAACCCGCTTACGCTTCTTTTCATAGGTTAAGTGTATCAGATGGGTGGCAAGGGAGGGGTAGAGTACGCTAATTTCCTCTCATGATGCTTGCTATGCCGTGCTAGTTAGATTAAGTTTTGAGTTCGTTATAGCTAGGTGCTGTCACAGAGGTAAGTCAAGGAGACGATCAATTTTCGTCTTTTGAAAATGCCCAGTTGACTTTACCATTCCCCCAGCCGGCGGTTGCGCCTGAGCACGGTCGCCACTGTGAAGTCAGTGTGCTTGAAGCATCATCGGGGAGAAAGGTTGCATCAGTGCCGACGATTTCAAGGACATAATACCGACTCGTGCGTGAAAGACAATTATATGATGTCGGATTGCTGACGTAATAATACCGATAATAGTGAGAGCAATCGTTTATCGCAGGGGTGGGAGCTTTTGTAAGGTACCCTCCCAAAACAAGGGGCCTTAGCCAGCTGTCGTCGGTAGCAAAGCTATAGCTATAGCTACCGTCACCGCATGCTCCGCCCGGGCCGTTTACTGCGGTCGTAGCTGAATTTGGAGGGTAGACACCCCTGTCGGCCTTATAGAGTTCGAGAGCTTTCATGATGGTCTTAGCCTCGGCATATCGCTCATTGTCGCGTGACTTGGCATTTATATTACTGAAAGCTATTACTGTAATGGCGGCAAGGATGCCGATGACTACTATGACAATCAACAGTTCAACTATTGTAAAGCCCACGCTTTTTTTCATGAGACTAGTATAGCAGTCTTAATGGTATCGTCGGAGCGACTCGATCGGGTCTTTGCGGGCAGCGCGTATAGCAGGGTAGAGTCCGAATACAACGCCTACGCCTACCGATAGTGTTGCCGCCCAGCCAACAATATACCAGCTGAAGACGGGGTCGTACGGAATCATTAAACTAACAACGAATGCGATGAAGTAGCCGCCGAGAAATCCTAGTACACCGCCAAGTACGCTGATAATGAGTGCTTCAAATAAGAACTGGCTAACAATGGTGCCATTTGAAGCTCCGACTGCTTTTCGAAGTCCGATTTCTCGGGTTCGTTCGGAAACGCCAACCAGCATAATGTTCATAATCCCGATTCCACCGACTAGCAGGGATATGCTTGCAATCACCGCCATGACTGCACTGACAAATTGAAATAGCTCACTTGTCGGCTGTGCAATTTCCCGTCCAATGAACACATCGCTGTCCTTTTGGTTATCATGGTTATTTTGTAAGGTAAGTTTAATCGAATCAGCCAGCCGCGACATGTTTGTATTTGGTGCCGCCTTGACGTTAATTTGTTGTATTTGCGCAATACCACCATTAAATAGTTTCCCGCTCTCAAGCGATATGATGGCTGCATGGTCGAAATCGATGTTGTTGTAATTGATTGGCTGGTTAAGGCGCTTCAGAATGCCAATGACCGTGAATGACTGGCCGCGAACGAGAAACGTCTGGCCAATTGACTGTTCGGTCCCAAATAGATCGATAGAAAGCTGCGTACCAATTACGGCAGTATTCTGCTTTGTGACACTGTCGATAAACTGGCCATCGGCTGTCTCGAGGTTGGATATTTGCTGCAACGCAGGGCTGGTTGCGACGATTGTACTCTCGGATGGGGTTGATGAATTTGTACGCACACTCCCAGAGAGTGTCATTAGAGGTGCGATTGCTTCAACACCCAGTAGCTCTGAAATTGACGTGACGTCCCGTTCTTGAAGCGGGCTAGTCGAGTAGGCGTTGGAAGGGGAGGGATTTGATAGGTCGGCAAGGCTAGCTCGACCAGTACTTGGTCTGATAACGGCAACAGACCCGCCTAGGTCAGCGACTTGACGGCCGATAACTTTGCTAACACCTCCCGACAGAGCAAGTATGGCGGTAATACTTGCCACGCCGATTGCTACGCCAATCATAGTTAAGAATGCCCTTGTTTTGGAGCGGTCAAGAGCTTGCCGTGCCACTCGGTAGTGATCGGTTAGTAGGAGCATTACTTCTTCGCCTTTCGTCGAGACGATTTAGTCGTTTTTGCGCCTTTTTTTGAAGACTTTTGTTTGGCGGATTTGTTAAGTGGCCGCTTCTCATTTTTATTCTCGTGCAATTTAGGCTCTGCTGTATCAGTGTCAATTCGGCCATCGAGCATCGTTATGACGCGCGTAGCATAGGTAGTCAGGTTAGGGTTGTGAGTCACCATAAGAATTGTGTTGCCCTTTTTATGTATCTCCGACAGTTCTTCCATAATAATGTGGCTCGATTTGGAATCAAGGTTGCCAGTGGGTTCGTCTGCCAGGATGATACTTGGTTTGTTAACGAGTGCTCGGGCAATTGCGACCCGCTGGGTTTGACCGCCACTAAGCTGCCATGGCATATAGTACTCACGTTCTTGCAGATGAAAACCCTTCAGTATGTCGCTTGCACGTTGGATGCGCTTCATGTGTGGGACGCCACTGTAGGTGAGGGGGAGGGCAACATTTTCAAGCACATTCAAGCGTTCTATCAAATTAAAGTTTTGGAAGATAAAGCCGATGCGATGTGCGCGAATTTTGGCGGCTTGGCCACTGCGTAGGTCTTCGACGTTATCTCCATCAAGAAGGTATTCTCCATCAGTCGGTCGATCGAGCAAGCCAATGATGTTTAATAGGGTTGTCTTGCCGCACCCCGACGGCCCCATAATTGCAATGAATTCACCTTTTTTGACCGTTAAGTCAACTCCGTCTAGGGCGTAATGTTCGGCATCACCAACCCCGAACCGTTTTTTCAGGTCCGTCATCTTTATGACTGGTTTGTTTGCAGGCTTTGCCATAATTTATCTCTTATTATAGAAGTGCTCTTTAGCTGATGGCAACCGTAAGCGTTCCGTTAATTTCACAACTGGTACAATAGGTGAAATGAAGAGAGTTGACTACAAGTCTCAGCAAGTGCCGGGTAGGCTCGAAATCGGACATACGACGCCACTTCGAACTGGCGTTTGGAAGCTGCGCCGCGGTATTCGAGATATTACCGGAAAAGATATTCTTGATGTCGAACGACATCACGTTAAACGACGCAAGAAGGTACGGCACGTTTACCGTAAGGTAGATGAATTTGTGGCAGCATTCTTTCCGACGTTGGTCAAAACAACATCCAAGACAATAGCTCAAACCAGGGTGCGTGAAATGATTCACCAACTGGACTACCGGATTGTCGAGAAAGACGAGACCAAACCGTGGGGTGCTTATTATCGCCTTGCCGACAGCCAAGCAGATCGTTTCATTGCCGAGTTTTTTCCTGGATTATCACCAGAAGACGCACGCTTGGGTCAACCTAACGCCAAGCTGAGCCCAAAATTCTTATTAGTTTCTCCCGGTCAGAGGCTCAGTTGGCAGTATCACCATCGTCGAGCAGAGCGCTGGCACTTTATGCTGTCTGGTGCGTACCACAAGAGCATGACCGACTCACAAGGAAAGCGTATCGACGCGCCAGCGGGAACGATTGTTCAGTTTGCTGAAGGTGAGCGCCACCGACTATGTGCCTTCGACGACACTGATTACACCTTAGTGGCTGAGATTTGGCAGCATACCGTTAGCGACAAAGCGTCAAACGAAGATGACATTGTTCGCCTAGACGATGACTACGCACGCCATTCCTAATCAGCAGGGATTATGTTAGAGCCTCGTAGGCCGGTTAACTGGTACAATATAGCTATACGGAGAGGTGCAGGAGTGGTTGAACTGGCACGCCTGGAACGCGTGTAGAGGAGCAATCTTCTCGAGGGTTCGAATCCCTCTCTCTCCGCCAATTCGAAACTTTTTTCGTATCGTTTACCTATGAACTGTTCTTCTTCAAGAATCTGGAGCTTGTTTTGAATTGCTTTCGGACTAGATCGCTCTAACGAGCGAGCTAGCAGTTTTC
>JAUPVA010000040.1 GCA_030917245.1 Patescibacteria group bacterium | reverse complement strand
TGATAGTTCCTTGTTGTTTCGTCATCATCTTCTCCTACATTATTTCATCGCCTCCGCACCACCGCTGAATTCGGCCAGTACCTGAGTAATGGCCGCCTGTCGTGCTTTGTTCATTGCTAGAGTCAGGTCGTCTATTAAATCAGTCGCGTTATCGGTAGCATTCTTCATCGCAAGCATCCGCATACTGTGCTCCGACGCTCGTGCATCCAGGAATGCCTGGAATAATTGAGCGTTTAAAAGTCGATATACGACGCTTTCAAGCACCGTTTCTGTATCTGGTTCAAATAATGCTTCATTCAAATCATCAGACTCAGGAGCTTTCATACTACCCGCCGGTAGCAGCCGCTCCGTCTTTACTACTTGGTTAACGCTCGATATGAATTCAGTGTATATCATATCAACCGCATCTACTTCACCATCAACAAATTGCTTATACGCACTATCGAGTGCTGGGCGTAATTCGAAACCTGTAAGTTGATCCGGCAAGTCCTCATACGCACCTATAAGCTCGTCGTCTTTTAACCGCGTCGCGAGAATTGTCATCTTGCGCCCGATTGCAGTCGGTTTCGTGTGCACCCCAACCTTATTGTCTGAGGAAAGCTCACGTATATACTGCGTGGATACATTTGTATTGTAGGCTCCGGCAAGCCCTTTATCGCTTGCTACAACAATAAGTAGTCGCTTCTTGATGTCACGCGTCGTAAAGAGCGGGTGGTCTTTGGTCTCTCCCTGCTTGGCAAGATGTGCGAGAATTTCGCGAGCAGACTGCGTATACGCAGACGTTGCTTTTGTAGCATCCTGCGCACGGCGCATTTTTGACGCTGCAACCATTTGCATGGCTTTCGTAATCTGCTTGGTGTTCTTAACCGAGCGAATTCGAGACTTCAGCTGGCGCTGAGATGCCATGAACTATTCCTCAAAACCTTTCGCGGCAGACTTAGCCGCTTTCTCGATTATCTTCGCAGTAGGCGTTCCGGCTTCAACTTTTTCGGCGCCTCTATTAAGTTCGCGCATTTCTTTCTTGTGATCACCCCAAAGTTTAGTTAGCAATGCGGCTTGCGCATCTTTCACTTTAGCGGCTGGAACTTTATCAAGGTGGCCTTCACTTACCGCAAAGACACTTGCAACTTGCTCCCACACGCTCATCGGCTGGTACTGGGCTTGCTTTAACAGCTCCGTTAAGCGCTGACCTCGTTCAATTTGATGCTTTGTAGCATCGTCAAGATCGCTGCCGAATTGGGCAAAGCTGGCAAGTTCGCGGAACTGACTCAGACCAAGCTTCAGGTGTCCTGAAACACTTTTTACCGATTTCGTCTGAGCATCTCCACCAACACGTGACACAGATAAACCTGCGGAAATAGCCGGACGAATACCTTGGTAAAAGAGATCAGTCTCCATGAAAATCTGACCGTCGGTGATTGAGATGACGTTAGTTGGGATATACGCAGATATATCACCGGCCTGCGTCTCAATTATCGGCAGGGCAGTCAAGCTTCCAGCTCCTAGGTCGTCGCTTAATTTCGCTGATCGCTCGAGAAGACGAGAGTGGAGATAAAACACGTCACCAGGGAAGGCTTCACGTCCTGGTGGACGGCGAAGAAGTAGTGACATCTGACGGTATGCTACAGCGTGCTTCGTCAAGTCGTCATAAATCATCAATGCATGCCCCTTGTTGTCTCGGAAGTATTCGCCCATAGCAGTCGCTGCGTACGGAGCGAGATACAGTAGAGAAGCTGGGTCAGACGGGCCAGTGGCGACAATAATCGTCTGCTCCATGACACCTTCTTGCTTCAAGCGCTCTACTAGACCAGCAATTTTAGAAAGCTTTTGCCCAATGGCGACGTATATGTTGACCACGCCGGTTTTTTCGCGGGCCTGGTTAATCATGGTGTCGATTGCAATGGCGGTCTTACCGGTTTGACGGTCGCCGATAATCAATTCACGCTGACCACGGCCAATTGGGAACATGGCATCGATTGCCATTATGCCCGTCATCATGGGTTCATGAACGTGCTTACGACCCATAACGCCGATTGCTTCCCGTTCGACTGGGCCCGTTTGCTTTGCGTTGATAGCTGGGCCGCCATCAAGTGGCCGACCAAGCGGGTCAACAACGCGTCCGAGCAGTTCGGGTCCTACAGGAACCTCTAGCACCTCACCCTTTAGCCTAACGGTATCTCCAGCTGCAACTTTACTGTCGTCGCCCAAGATTACCGCACCAATCTCGTCTTCCATGAGGTTCAATGCAAACGCTTCAACCACACCAGCCTTGGTGTCAATTAGTAGTACTTCACTGTATCCGGCCTCTTTGAGGCCATGAACCCAAGCGACTCCGTCACCGACACGAATCACTACTCCGGCGGACGTCAGCCCTTCGGAAGTTTCGAGACCAGCGATGGCCGATTGAAGATCTTTTGATAATTCTGCAACTTGTAATTCTGCCATGTATTTCTCCTAAGCCATAATCTTCTGTAACTTTGCTTTCACGCTTGCGTCGAATTGATACCCTGGGAGCTCAAGTTTGAGTCCGCCAATTAAGGTCTCATCAATAAACTCTCGTAGTACGACACGTTTCACTTCAGGGTAGCTCTTTGTAATGAACGACTCTATAGCCGTACGAGATGCTTGGCTAAGCGGACGCGCTGTCGTAACTGAACCAACTGCCGTACCTGAATGTAACAACATCGCTTCGATGTCACGGACAACGAGAGAAGCTTCTCGCTTACGTCCCGTATCAATGAGATACGCCGCAACCTCTCGAAGTATCACATTTTTCGACTCGCCAGAGGTGATTCGTTCGGCTGCGTAGAGTGCCAATTTTCGCCGTGAAAGCTTCGCCATAATTATCGGCTAGCCTCCTCGACTGATTTTTTAATGAGGGCAGTATCAAGTCTGTCATCAGCGATACCAGCAACTGCTAATCCCGCCGCCTTCTTGACCAAAGAAATCGTTTCTTTATGCAAAGCTTTGCGTGCGAGGATAACTTCTTTCTGAATATCAGCTTGAGCCTCAGCCACAATACGATCAGACCGAATCTTGGCTTGGGCTTCCGCTTTCTCAACCATCTGAGTTGCTTCTTGCTTCGCCGTGGCAACAATATCGGCTGCTTCAACGCGTGCCTGTTTAAGTGCATCGTCTATTTTAGCCTCTGCCTGCTCAGCCTTCTTTTCAGCAGCTTCTGCTGCCTTGCCGGCTTCTGCGATTTTTTCTTCGCGTGCGTCGATCGTTCGAACCAGTACGGGGTACACGAATTTTCCGAGTAGCCATACCAAGATTAAGAACGCAACTAGCTGAACAATCAAAAGCGTCCAGTCAATTCCAAGGCTTGCGAACAGGTCTTTATTCTGTTCGCCAGAAGCCGCTTCAGATGCGAATTGTGTTAGTAATCGTTCCATTAGTCTGATTAATTACCTTACGCAATGATGGTAGCGATAACCGC
>JAUPVA010000039.1 GCA_030917245.1 Patescibacteria group bacterium | reverse complement strand
TCATGTCATTACAAAGTCCTACTTTCACTTCCTATTCTTTAAGAAGATTGAATGACACCCATGCCTGAATACGCATTATTTCGCCATAATGGCCAGGGGATCGAAGTGCACCGAGCGCCAGTCGACCACTGGATATTTGGCAAAGATGAGCATACCTAGGAGCTATCGACAAATATGATTGGCTGATGAATAATCCTTCAATATGCACGGTACTGTTGCAACCACTTAGGTTCTTCAGGGAACGCTCGATCAAACGTCCCATTATCAAATAGCCTCGATGACGCGGGTATACCAAAACTAATCATTTGATTCCTCCAAGTCTGGTAAGAAGACCTTGCCATCTTTTATAATCATGCTAAGGGCTTCGAATCTCTCCTTGAGTCTAAAGAGATCATCAAAGAATGGTTCTAAAATAATATGTGTGGGCTCACCACGAAAACAGCTCAGCATCTGCTGGGCTTTTTTCGTGGTTGGTTTTCACTAAAAACCGAACTCCGAAGAGAGCGAAAGAACGAAGAAGGGAAAGTAAAATCAGCTAGACATTTTTCTGAGTCAGGAAATTATTTATCTGAATATTCTTCTCGATAGTCGGATGAAAATAACGATCGCTAAGCTATATTTAACTCTCGGTATCACTAATTCGAGATGATACTATACTAGTAATACAAAACTTAGAAGGGATAGAATGTGTCTCGATCAAACAAGTTATTAACCAGGTACGCAGGCGTACAGATATTTATCATTTCTGCTTGGCTCTACCTAGGGATAGTAAACGATATACTTGGAATAGTTGAAGTATCCATACCGATTATGGGTCTGCTCTTGGGTATATCAGCACTCTTCGCGCATGTAGTATTGGTAAAAACCAACAAAGAGACTGCCGCACAGATATATAACCCCTCGGGAAGCGGTGCGATGGCTAAAGTTTTTTTCGGTACAATTGCCGGAATTACCATAGCGGCATTACTTGCGTTCGGCACGGTAACTGTGGTCGACTCGGAATATCGCGATGAGTTTAGTGCTGCATATAAAACATGTGAACGCGATGTATCAAAACTGACATCGGTACCACTTGATACATCTGCCGACTTGCCAAACGGCGCCAAAGTGACAGTTCACCAGCTGGTAAGCAACGTGCCCCAAGCATCTGAGCATCCCCAAGGTAAAAATGGCTGGCAATGCTCAACGGCTATTTTTGTTGAATTAAGTGTCAGTAATATACCCGAGCAGCAAGGTAAAGGTAGTAAGGCTATGGCATATTACGATTTCGCGCTCACTGGGCCGTCGTCACCTGCAACAACAGACATCGTTGAGATTAATAGCACAGATACGAAAGACTTATCTCAGACAAAGCTGCTTAATGGCGGTCGAAGTCCTCAGGATCTTGAGTTCAAGTTTCTCCCACAGGGCGTGAATTCAACTCGCGGCTGGCTGGTTTTCCCTTTAACTGACCGACAAAATTTCGTTCCGAACCAGCTCGTTTACACCCACCATGACAACACTCGCACGAATATACCACTCCAGAAATAAAACTTAGGTTCGTATTTCTGCAGTCCACCCACCAACATCTAATGCATCATCGTTGAATGGTCGGGGGCAGGGAGGTTCCAGTCGGTTTGCCATTGCTTCATTTGAGTAATTTCTTTTTTCTGGGTGGTTATTATTTCACGCGATAAATTTTTAATTTCATCTCGTTTCGCGCGGCTTTCGGATAACCGAGCCATATCTACAGCCGACTGGTGATGGTCAATCATAAAACTCACAAAAGCTGCGTCGAATTTATCTCCCTTAAGTTCGTCCAACATCTCTGTCATGTGATTCATAGTAATGTCACTCGATGCTAAATCTTCTTGGGCGGGCGTCATTGACGTGGCTGCCACAGAAACAATAAGTCCTCCGAGAAAGAACCCAACGAGTCCGAAAAGTAATGATTTAGTTTCCATAATACCTCCTACTGGTCGTGGCCATGATGATATTTCATCACCAAAGCATGACCTTTTCCTTTTGATAATAAGTACTTATTTACCGGATACGCTGCTACGTACGCCGCAGCTAGCGCAATGGGCATACTAATCCAAAACAATGGGCTGACGAGGCCGGCCGACATCGCCCCTGGAATAGCAGCCATCACTGCATTATCAACGACTTCCATAGTTGCGATGGACAAGGTATCAGCAGCAAACACAATTGAAAGCGCCGCAAAGAAGCCTAAGCCTGCCTTGCGCAGAGGGAGGGTAGAGAGTGTGTACCCAAACAAAAACGCTAATATCACTGCCAAGATAATAGTTTGGGTATTCGACCAGCCTAAAGCGGTACCTATTATTAACCCCAGGACCTCACCGATTGCACAGCCTGTTAAGCAGTGAAGCGTGGCGCTTGCAGCCATGCTACCAAGTGAAGCATCGTGATTATGATGATTTTCATGCCCGTGATGTGTGACTCCATGATCATGAGAGTGGCTCATATACGCCTCCTATCTTACCTAACGTTATACGAGACACCGCATGAACGTCAAGCAGACTTATAGTAGCTGAAACAGCCACATTGAGCCGTTTTTATCTAGTAATATTGACAATTCTTAACGTTTAAGCTATAATAAGAGCATAGACTATTCACCACGAATGGTCGTACGGGCAATACCCCGGTGCGGCACCTACAACGGAAGTAGGATGCATGAGCTCTTTGCAGGAGATTTCTCGTGAGTGCGCCATTTACAGCACACTGATGAGGGACGACGTCCCCATCGAGGCCCCGGACTTCGTG
>JAUPVA010000038.1 GCA_030917245.1 Patescibacteria group bacterium | reverse complement strand
CTGCCATCTGGTAATGCAAATGACCATCATACGGCGAATACCACGGGAGAATTAGTCGGCAATATTATTAAAGGCAAAGTAGTTGAGCTCGAAGCTTTACGAGTGGACACAACGGTCAATGGAAAAGAATGGAGTCGGTATGCTCATTCGTACGTTGGGTTTGGTCTCACGCCAAAGGTAGGGAAAGTTTTGACTGAGCAGCGTCCAAATGCATTGACCGAAAAATGGTACGTGCTTCGACATATATTTGATTTCAAATACATTACGCTTATCCGCGATGGTCAGAAGCGTCGCTACAGTAATCTCATTTGTGCTGTTATTACTCGAATGTCAAAAGTGGTAAAACTTGACGAGCAAGCATCTACCGAGGATGGACTTATGGAGATATACGAAACGAACCATCTCACATTGATTGACACCATTAGGACTTTGTACCATGCTGCGATGCGCGGAATAGAGCATTCTTCTCGCGTTCACGCTCTCACGTTAACGACGCTGCGCCCGACGCTGGTTCAACTTGATGGCGAGGTATTTACGATTGATGCCAAGAGTGATGTGACAGTCACCTGCGAAAAATCCTTACTTAAGACCGTGCTTTAAGCGACGACTGTACCAAACACTGTACCTATAAAGTACGTGATTGCCATAGCCAAAAGACCACCAATCACAACCCGAAGAACCGCACGGAACTTAGAAGCTTTTCCGACTTGGGCGCTAAAGTAGCCAGTTGCAACAAGTCCAACGAGGACCGCAGCGACAGTCACCGCTATTCGTGTGTCATCGGGTGCGAGTATGACAGCAATGAAAGGTACTAGACCGCCCACAGAAAACGCCAAGAAGGAAGCAATCGCGGCCGCCCAAGGACTAGTAAACTCACCATCGTGTGTCTCGTCATGTTTAGCGCTTACAATCTCGGCATCGCGCTGCGAACTTACAGAGACATACTCGCCAACTGCCATAGATAACGCGCCTGCTACGAGCGCCGCCATACCTGCGGTAAATATTGCCGGTGCATCTGAAGTTGCGCCGGCCACACCCATAACGACGCTTGCGGTAGACACGATGCCGTCGTTTGCGCCAAGTACTGCGGCCCGGAGTTTGTTTAAGGTTGCATTAGTGAGAGAGGGAGATTGTGCGGACATTACTCACCATTGTAGCAAAACTAAGAGGTATACTTAGTATATGAACGAGATTCTTATAAAAATTATCGCTGACGGCGCAGTTATACCCGTTGTACTACTAGGTGCTTGGGCGTTACTAACCAAGGTGCCGAACAGTCTCAAGTACGCAGCGTACAGTCGAGTTCTTTTGGCGGGATTGACGGCCTACCTCTTATCGAAGCTAATTGGGAGTGTATATCAGCCTGCTGCCCAAAGACCATTTGAGCTACTAGGTACCGAGGCAGGAGCATCATTTTTAAATAACCCTGGGTTTCCGTCAGATCACGTGCTGTTTTGCACAGCGATTGTTTTGGCCGTCTGGTTCGAGACACGAAACCGTGTCATCACGGGCATACTTGTCGTATTGACGATACTAGTAGCCGTAGGAAGGGTCTTGGCGCTGGTCCATAGTCCTCTCGATGTCGTAGGCGGGGTCATTATAGCCTGCGCTGGAGCGCTCTGGTATTTACAGCGTCCTAGTAAAGTTCCTCTGCCTAATGCCGGAGGCTCGCCGAATCTTCAAAAAGATGGTACGATAGGTAAATCGAATTAACGGAGATAACACGTGGCTAAAGTAATCGAGGCATCTGACCCTCACGCGGCGTGGGCAACAATGAGCGTTCAGACGCTAACAAGAATATTTTTATACGGACTGCTAGTAGGTATCGTAAGTGTTGCGTTATATCTAGGATTAGAACGTTTTGTTTTTGAGCCAATTTTATGCCGAGAAAATTTAGGCCTGACGAGGTGTGAAACAAAGGATGAAATTGCAGCTGGCACTGCCATAGTTCTCGGTTCGTTGATGGGGCTTTTCTTGCTGGTGCGAGAGCGGGTGTACCGTCCTATATTAGCCGTGCTGGGTGTAATGGTGGCGATATGGGGTATTTTTACTCTCGTTGGTGCTCTGCCGGTATATCTAGCGGCAGTTGTTGCAACGCTTATATTTGGCCTAACATATGTGTTGTTTTCGTGGCTGGTACAGCCTACGAGCCTGCTGGTAAGCTTGGTCGCGGTTATTGTGATGGCGGCATTGGCTCGTATCGCTATTGGGTAAGCAGATCTATATACTGCTAGCTCCTGTATAATCATAAGCATGACACAAGAGATGCTACTGATTCTTGTTCTTGTTGCGACCGTTTTCGGTTTTGCTATCGTTATTTACATACTTAATCAGCGCCTGAAAGATTTAAGACAAGGCAGTGCGGTTGAGCTCATGAAAGCCGATGTAACCGAACTCACTCGATCTATAGGCCAACTACAACAAACCATGGGTGACAAGATGGAGCGGAGCAATACGAGTATCCAGCAATCGCTAGAGCGTCAGTTGGGCCATAGCGCCAAGCTTGTTGCCGATGTTACCGAGCGATTAACAAAACTTGACGAAACTAATCGACGAGTCGTGGACGTTGCAGATGAACTTAAAACGCTCCAGAACGTATTGTCGAACCCTAAACAGCGAGGCGGACTGGGCGAATATTATTTAGATATCGTTCTAGCAAATGTACTTCCGCCGCATGTATACGAGACTCAATATACGTTTAAAGACGGCAAAATAGTTGATGCCATAATTAAGTTAGATAAAAAACGAATCTTGCCGATAGACAGTAAGTTCAGTTTAGAAAATTACAATCGCTTAATTGAAGCAAAAGATAAGCTCAGTCGCGAATCCTTAACAAAAGTATTTAAAGCCGATTTAAAAACTCGGATTGATGAAACGGCAAAATACATTCGTCCTGAAGAGAACACGCTCGATTACGCCTTTATGTTCATACCGTCAGAAGCTATTTACTATGACCTCCTTGTTAATGATGTTGGATCCACAAGTTCGAGCTCGCGAGATTTGATTGAGTACGCTTTCGTTGATAAGAAGGTCATTATTGTTAGTCCAACGACACTACTCGCGTACCTACAGACGGTCATGCAGGGTCTTAAAAGCTTACAGATAGAAGAGCAAGCGAAAGACATTCAAAAACGGGTTGGCGAATTGGGCAAGCACCTCAATGGTCATGAAGCCTATATGCAAAAGCTTGGCAGTAGTCTTGGCACTACGGTCAATCATTTTAATACTGCGCACAAAGAACTAGCGAAAATCGACAAGGACATTGTTCGGATTGC
>JAUPVA010000037.1 GCA_030917245.1 Patescibacteria group bacterium | reverse complement strand
TATTCCGGCACGTCACCAAACGTACCCATGACAACCCCAGGTGGGGCACCATGGCGCACACTACATTACCCAGCATTATCAGGTAATGGACCTGGTATTGTGCAGCCATCGTCCAGCGGGACAATCACTACACGAACTTCACCGACTAGCTGGCAGTCACTACAACTTATATACCGCCTGAATGGAGCAACTGGATGGCAAAATCCGCCCTTTACATACTATGCCGCCGGTAGTTTTCAAAACTGGGATGTCAATAATTGGCCCACCTTTAGGTGCCACAGAGGGAGTGATGATGTAGTTGTCCTTGAGGGACTCGTATACAGGAGTGGTGGTGACGGAAATGGGTACTATATAGGAAACACAATGCCTTGTGGTAGATTTAATTCTAGCAAACCCGTAGGGGTGGAGGACAGGCTACTTTTGTCGCTATGGTCATCTACTGAATCAGCTGGACGAATTGACCTTATAGACGGCAATGGACTTCTTCCACGCACCTATATGCCAGCCTGGGCCTCACTAGATGGAATACATTTTATCGCCGATTAATAATAATACTTGCGCTTATTTCAAAGTTTGTAGTATATTACTATCATCAATTAAGCAAAATAATTAGGGGGCAATCCAAAATGCTTAACAATATAAAAACAGTACAGAAGGAACGTGGATTCACGATTGTCGAACTCTTGATCGTCATCGTAGTCATCGGTATCCTGGCGGCAATCACGATTGTTACATACGGTAACATTACTACTCGTGCAAACGCGAACGCAGCTAAGGCAAACGCGTCAAATGTAGCTAAGGTTGCTGAAGCATATAACGCCGACGAAAGTTCAGCAAGTACAGGCTATCCGTCATTGGCACAGCTGACTGCCTATGGAGGTACCGCAGGAAACATTAGCCGTATTCCTACAGGTGTCACCGTAGTGAGCACAACGCTAAGTTCAACTCACGCAAATGGTAAAACTATCCAGTATGTTCCTAAAGGCACGACAGGTGGATGTGTTGGATACTGGGATGCAAGCCTTGGTAGTCCGGCGGCAGCCTACGTATACGTCGGTAACGGTATCACTGGAACAAACTCAGCTACTCCTACTTGCGTATAGTTAAATAAAGGATTTCACAACTAATAAAACACCTCCATGTCGGAGGTGTTTTATTAGTTGCTCGAAATGATTGCTATCAGAATCTATAGGCTAAAGTTACGCAGCATAGCCACTACTTCACTTCGTAAGTCTTTAAGCCTCTCGTCGTCTTCGCGGTAATCAATCGCTAGCTTCATTAGCTCAGCAATCCGCCCCATGCTGTCTTCCTTAAGACCTCGAGTGGTTAAAGCTGGCGTACCCAACCGTATGCCGCTCGGCCTAAACGGCGGATTCGGGTCATCGGGAATTGTATTCTTATTCAACGTTAAACCAATCTTATCAAGTGCTTCTTCGGCTTCTTTGCCGTTAATACCAAAACTAGTCTGTACGTTCGCCAGTATCAAGTGATTGCTCGTACCGCCCGTCACCAGGTCGAAGCCTTGTTTTTTTAATTCATCGGCAAGAACCGAGGCATTTGTAAGAATTTGCTGTGCATATTCTTTAAACTCTGGCTGAAGTGCTTCGCCGAAAGCGACGGCTTTTGCCGCAATGACGTGCATGTGCGGTCCGCCCTGCATGCCAGGGAAGACAGCACGGTCTATGAGCGTAGGAATATTGTCTATCGTCTTTTCTGGTGCTTTGAGCGGATTGCCCACGGTTCCTTTTGACAAAATCATTCCGCCACGAGGGCCGCGAAGGGTTTTATGCGTTGTCGTGGTAATGACATGAAACCCATAGTCAAATGGATTGTCTTTTACGCCCGCCGCTATTAAGCCGGCGATATGCGCCATATCGGCCATCAATAAGCACTGGTCGCCTACCTCTTTGGCTATTTCAGCAAATTTGCCATAGTCGAGATCGCGGGGATAACCAGAAAAGCCGGCCAAAATAATCTTTGGCTTGTGCTCAAGCGCCAGTTCTCTCAGATGATCGTAATCTATTTCTCCCGTAGAAATATCTTTCATTTTGTACGGTATGAAGTTGTATAGCTTCGCGGAACGTGTCATTGGATTGCCGTGAGTTAAATGACCACCATGAGATAAATCCATAGCTAAAACACTATCGCCTGGTTCAAGCCATGCGCTGTAGACCGCTTCGTTTGCCGGCGCGCCCGAGTGAGGCTGTACGTTGGCGTGATCAGCTTTAAAAAGCTGTTTTGCCCGATCAATCGCTAGCTGCTCAAGCGGGTCAGTAAATTCCTGGCCACCATAGTAGCGCCTACCCGGGTATCCCTCTGAATATTTGTTTGTAAAAACCGATCCAAGTGCTGTTAATACGTCTGTGCTAACGTAGTTCTCGCTTGGGATCAGCTCAAGACCTTCGCGCTGACGCTGCTCTTCGCCAGCAATTAACTTTGCAACTTCATCATCCTTCATAAAAATCTCCTCTTTCTTAATACCGTTGTGCGATGATGAATTAAAGCTATACCATATAATTTATTGTAGCATGTACTAGTTTATATCGTATGTGATATACTCGAGGCATGACTGGCACAGACTATAAGCGACGTCTCGGTGAATTAATACAAGAAAATCGGGTCGCTCGTAAAATGACTCAGAGCGAGCTAGCCCGTGAGCTAGGCACCTCTCAAAGTGCAATAAACCGCATCGAAAAAGGCGGCCAAAATATCAGTATCGAGATGCTCGCTCGAATTAGCGAGGTGCTCGAGAGCAACCTGGTCATGCTAAACAGCACAGGTAAGACTAACTTTAAGGTATATGGAGGCAAAAAGCTTTCAGGTACGATAGAAGTCAAAACGAGTAAGAACGCTGCCGTGGGCTTGCTATGCGCTAGTTTGTTAAATCGAGGCAAGACAACTTTACGACGCGTTGCGCGTATTGAAGAGGTTAACCGCATTATAGAAGTCCTCAATAGCATTGGGGTGAAAACCAAATGGCTCGATAATAATGACCTAGAGATCATCCCCCCAGCAAGGTTAAAGCTGGAAGACATGGACATTCAGGCCGCAAAACGAACCCGTACGGTCATTATGTTTCTTGGGCCATTACTCCACCAGTACCACGATTTTAAACTTCCCTTTGCCGGCGGCTGCAACCTCGGCACACGCACAGTTGAGCCGCATCTCGCAGGCCTCAGTGCATTCGGTATGAACGTCGTCGCAAAGCCTAATACCGACTATTACCATGCCATCGTAAACGAGAAATCACCTGAAAAAACGATTTTGCTAACAGAGCGAGGTGACACCGTAACAGAGAATGTCATTATGGCAGCCGCACTATATGACGGGGTGACTACTATTCGAAATGCCAGCCCTAACTATATGGTTCAAGACGTTTGCTTCTTTTTGCAAAAGTTAGGAATTGAAATTGACGGTATCGGCAGTACCACGCTCCGGATAAGGGGCAAGAAATCAATTAATAAGAATGTTGATTACTCGCCTTCTGAAGACCCAATTGAAGCCATGAGCTTTATCGCAGCCGGCATTGTGACAAACTCCGAAATTACTATTTCTCGCGCACCCATTGAGTTCCTTGAACTCGAGTTGGCAGTACTTGAAAATATGGGGCTACAATACAACTTAAGTGACGAATACTCCGCTCGTAACGGAAAAACTCGGCTGGTAGATATTCAATTGCGCCAGTCAAAACTGGTTGCTCCTAAAGATAAACTGCATAGCATGCCGTTCCCTGGAATAAACATGGACAATCTGCCATTCTTGGGCCTGATTGCTACCGTTGCAAGAGGCCGCACCCTAGTGCACGATTGGAGCTATGAAAACCGAGCTATCTACTTTACTGAATTATCGAAGCTCAATGCTAGTGTTGAGATGGTGGATCCGCACCGAATCTACTTAACAGGGCCGACCCGCTGGAAGCCCGCCGATGTGGTGGCACCGCCTGCCTTACGTCCGTCCGTCGTTATTTTGATTGCAATGCTTGCAGCACCCGGCACTTCAACGCTCCGCGACGTGTATTCTATTAATCGTGGCTACGAAGATTTAGCTAACCGACTTAATTCTATTGGCGCTCATATCGAAACAGTCCAGGGAATCTAGCTTAAATCTCCCCTGTTGTGATACAATAAATTTCGTTGTATACGGCGGATGTAGCTCAGTTGGTTAGAGCGTCGGGTTGTGGCTCCGAAGGCCGTGGGTTCAATTCCCATCATTCGCCCCAAACACATGCGGGCGTCGTATAATGG
>JAUPVA010000036.1 GCA_030917245.1 Patescibacteria group bacterium | reverse complement strand
TCGTCTGGCCGATCTCGTGGGCTATCATGATGTTCTTCCGATAGGGTGGGCAATGAAAGCGTGGCGCGCCCAAGGGATTAAACGCCTTCGCGTAGTAGAAGATCGCAGTGTAGCTACAGGCTACACTGCGAGAGCTGACCGCTCTTCCATCCGCGGTTAAACGACTCGATTCGTTGTGCCGACGAACCATGAGTCCACTTCACTGAATTGACTGATACTGTGGTGGATTGGATCCTGTCGAAGCCGACGTCGCCAGCAGCAACAATTGCTTCTTGAATTTCGTTGTCGGACTCGAACACCCCGGCATCTTTTATTGAATTCGCCCATAATCCGGCATAACAATCTGCCTGTAGCTCGAGCCGTACTGACAAGCTATTGCTGCCAGTTTGTTCGTAGGCAGGGTCGTTTTGAACTCGTTCCATAATTCCTGTTACGTTTTGTACGTGGTGGCCTACTTCGTGCGCCATCACATATGCCTGAGCAACGTCACCATTACTTCCCCCTAATCGCTCGGCAAGAACGTCAAAAAATGTTTCATCAAGGTAAATGGTCTTATCGAGGGGGCAGTAGTGCGGTCCTACTTCACTGGTTGCAATACCACAGCCTGACTGTGTAGCATTTCGAAATAACACCAGACGAGGTGTCTGATAATCAGTGTTACCACTGAGCGTCTTGGACCAATACCTATTGGACGAACCTATCACATTACTCGCAAACGTCTCATATGAGTCTTGACCTTTGAATTCAGAGGTCTGTGTCGATTCGCTTTGTCCAGTAACGCCAGCGCTAACTAAGAGTTGCTCTACCAGTGCTGGGTCGGCGGATATGCCAAAATACCCAAGCGCAAGGACTACAATGCCTGCAACGAGGCTTCCTCCTATGCCAAGAGCTCCCATACCTCGACGATCTTCGATATTCCCACCGCCACCTAATTTGTCCCATAGCGCCACGTGCAGGTCCTCCGTTAATAGTTGCTTATCCTATTTTACGACTCTCCTAAGGCTGAAGCAATGCCACCTCTTTACGCCCGCGACAATTCAATGTATAATTGACTCTATTGCGCCCGCAAGACTAGTACTAGCGTGCCGAGGAATATAATTTTTAAATGGAGACAAATCTCAAATGGCAGATTTCGATCGAACCAAGCCGCACGTCAACGTTGGTACCATGGGTCACGTTGACCACGGTAAGACAACACTAACCGCAGCAATTACCCACGTTCTTGCGAAGAAGCTTCCGTCAGAGACGAACAAGCCTCGTAATTACGACGAAATTGACAATGCCCCAGAAGAAAAAGCACGTGGTATCACCATTGCTTCTTCACACCAAGAGTACGAGTCAGAAGCTCGCCACTACGCTCACGTCGACATGCCAGGACACGCCGACTACGTTAAGAACATGATCACTGGTGCCGCTCAGGTTGATGGTGCAATCCTTGTGGTAGCTGCAACCGACGGTCCATTGCCTCAGACTCGTGAGCACGTACTGCTTGCAAAGCAAGTTGGTGTTCCTAAGATTGTTGTTTTCCTCAATAAGATGGACATTGCTGACCCTGAGCTCGTAGAGCTGGTTGAAATGGACATTCGTGAATTGCTCGCCAAGAACGGCTTTGACGAAGACGCTCCAATCATCAAGGGCTCCGCTACAAAGGCTCTCGAAGGCGACCCTGCTAACGAAGAAGCTATTATGGAATTAGTCGCAGCTCTTGATAGCTACGTTCCAGAACCACCTCGTGACAACGACAAGCCATTCCTTATGCCTATCGAAGACGTCTTCAGCATCAAGGGTCGTGGTACCGTTGCAACGGGACGTATCGAACAGGGTGTCATTAAGTTGAACGAAGAAGTCGAAATCATCGGCGTTCGCCCTACTCAGAAGTCGGTTGTAACCGGTATCGAAGCTTTTAAGAAGAACCTTGACCAAGGTCAAGCTGGCGACAACGCTGGTCTTCTGCTTCGCGGTATTGAGCGTGAGCAAATCGAGCGTGGCCAGGTTATCGCTAAGCCAGGTTCAATCACTCCTCACACCGAATTCGATGCAGAGGTTTACATCCTTAAGAAGGAAGAAGGCGGCCGCCACACTCCATTCTCAAAGGGTTACAAGCCACAGTTCTACTTCCGTACAACTGACGTAACCGGTGAAGTTGAGCTTCCAGCGGACAAAGAAATGGTCATGCCTGGTGACACACTAACCTTCAAGGTTAAGTTGCTCGCTCCTATCGCTATGGAGCAAGGTCTGAACTTCGCTATTCGCGAAGGTGGTAAGACCGTCGGTGCTGGTGTCGTTACTTCAATCACGAAGTAGTCACATCTAGCTCTACAAAAGAACCGCTCTCACGTTAGAGCGGTTTTTTTTGTTTTTTAGCTGACGACTATTTGTCAGTCTGATCGTTGCTCTTACGATAGAGCGAGATAATGTACCCTTCCTCAGAGGAAGCGATGTCAACGATAGTGCGGGACGCAATTCTCCCAAATAGACGATTAAGTTCTTCATCGGCATAGCCGCTCGCCAAGTAGTTTTTGTTTGGCTCTGTGAGATTCTGGGATAAATCTTGTGTATAAAAAGATAACGAAAAGTCCTGATTACGCTGTTCGTGATCAACATCATCGTATCCCTGTCGAAGGAGTTGGTTGATGTACTGGCGTTGATGTAGTGTCGTACGATATTCTCTACGGCGCCGCGAATCTATTTCTCGTCGCAGTTTGTTCATATATATTATATCACATACTTATATTTAACACAAGCATTATCTTGCACGCATCTGCGAGAGTGTGTTGCAAAATTGTCTTAAAATGCTACAATAACAGAT
This sequence comes from Patescibacteria group bacterium, assembly GCA_030917245.1. Classification (GTDB taxonomy): domain Bacteria; phylum Patescibacteriota; class Saccharimonadia; order Saccharimonadales; family Saccharimonadaceae; genus UBA1020. Next base: position 3,765 of record JAUPVA010000036.1, on the reverse strand, counting down.
GTTAGCAATCGTACCGACAACTCCGCCAGACGACGACTACATACCGATTCGAGCGTGAGGTTACGGTATATAAACCACTAAAGGAGTATTTTACATGGCTAAAGAAGACGGCCTAAAGATCCGAATCCGCCTGAAGGCATATGACCACAAGGTTATTGACCAATCGGCAAAACAAATTATCGATACCGCTGTGCGAACCGGAGCGTCTATAGCAGGTCCTGTGCCACTTCCAACGCGCAAAAGTACGTTTACGGTCATTAAGAGTCCGCACGTCTACAAGACCGGTGGTGAAAGCTTTGAAATGCGCGTTCACAAACGATTGATAGACATTACGAATGCAACTCCAAAAACAATTGATAGCTTGCAGAACCTCAGCCTTCCTGCGGGGGTTGATGCAGAAATTCGAATGTAGATAGTGCGTTATAACATAGTAAAATGACTCCGCAGTTGCGGAGTCATTTTACTAGAGGTAAGCTATTATTTTCCGGTTGAAAGCTCAACGGTATTAGCGTCAATTTGATCGTACAAGCTTTGTACGTCTGCCTGTAATTTCATAAGCCACATCGTAAACAAGATTACGACCGCACCGAGTACAATCCAGTACAATGTTTGCCGGGTAATCCGGAATGTCATAAAATCTGTTTCTTCTTTGCGCAGCCCGATTTGTGAAGTCAGCGGAACTGACTTCCTAGTTGTTTTCTTTACCGCGGCTTTACGAGGCGCAGCTTTTCTTTTAGTAGGAGCTTTTGTCGTTGTCGTCTTATTCTTTGGTGAAGCCATGACATCAGTATACACTGCTTGTGCTTATTTCAAACATTATTTACAATAGCTCATACCTTATGGCGAAGAAAAATACCCAGAAAAAAACGACTCATACGACAGCTCGACATATACGTGAAAGAGTATTTGAAAGCGATAGCACATATTTTTTAAAACTGGTAGTCGTGGTACTACTAGGCACCTTATGGCTAAAATTTTCTGATCCATTTACCCTTAGCGGTTTTATGTTTACGGCAATCCCCCTTGGAATTATTGCGGGGTTTCTCATAGCTCGAGCGTTTGAGCCACACCAGCTAGACCGTAAAATTTGGTACGCTGTACTGCTTATTGTCGGCGTCATAACCTACTTCGTACCAGCTGGCATCGTGATATAAAAAAGCCCGCTTCCCGGACAATGCCTCTACTGCGTTGGTGCAGGAGGTATTGTCCGGGAAGCGGGGAATTGCGCAGAAACCGTCAGCTCATGCCACTTCGAGCTGCATCTGACGCATCTTCTGCTCGATCCGGTTCGTCATCATCTTGATCACCCTGAGGGGCGTCTCTTCACGAAGACGAAGGTCGATGGAACCTGCCGAGTTGATGACACTATCGAAGACAGGCTTGCCGTCCTCAGTCATCTCCTTGATCCAGATCACCAGTGACTCGAGGTTGGCCTTGAACCTTCGGTCGTGCAGGAGGTTCACGTCGCAGTGAATGGTGAAATCGAGGGCAGTTATTTCGTTGAAAAAGCTGTTCAACATGCTTGCTCCATAGAACGTGAAACGGCCGGTCCGTTTCTAGTTAACAGCTATACACTACTTCAGTGTTTTGGTCAATAAATGACTGAGTTACCTACGCCTGGGCTACCCCTTGACAAACAGTAGTCAGTGATGCTAAAATTCAATGGTAACTTATTACGTAATAACAACTTGTTTCCGCGTGAATGAGAAGGTCGGGGTATCCGAAACCACTCGCCACCGGGGATTTTAAATGGGAGAAAGAAGGCATGAAAGCACTTCTCGGCACCAAGATTGGTATGACCCAGATTCTGTCTGAGGATGGTACGGCTACGCCCGTAACATTGATTCAGGCCGGCCCTGTCACTGTGACTCAGGTGAAGTCTCTTGAAAAAGATGGCTACAACGCAGTACAGGTCGCATTCGGATCGGGTAAGAACCTGAGCAAGGCCGTAGCAGGACACGTTAAGTCCAGCAAAACATCGCCGAAGTATATTCGGGAATTCCGCGTCGAGGAATTGACTGACGATCTGACGATCGGTAGCCAAATCGACGTAAGTGCATTCGCACTAGGTGACCACGTCAGCGCGACGGGCACCAGTAAAGGTAAGGGGTTTGCCGGTACGGTAAAACGCCACAACTTCAACACAAGCAAATCGACCCACGGTGGTAACGGAAACGTCCGTAAGCCAGGTTCGATCGGGTCTATGTACCCACAAAAAGTCTTCAAAGGTAAGCGCATGGCCGGCCGTATGGGTGGCGAACGCGTAACCGTGAAGAACCTTGAAGTTGCCTACCTAGATGCTGAAAACAACCTTATCGGACTCAAGGGTGCCGTTCCTGGCCCTCGCAAGAGTCTGATTATCGTAAACGGAGGCAATGCGTAATGGCTGACTCTACTCCAAAAGCAGTGGCACTACCGAAGACGACATTTGGCGTCGAGGTAGAAAACCACGAACTTCTGAAGGTCGCCTATGATGCGTACCTCTCAAACTCTCGCCAAGCAGGCGCTACTACCCTTAAGCGTGGTGAAGTGCGCGGTGGTGGTAAGAAGCCATGGAAGCAAAAAGGCACAGGCCGGGCTCGTTTCGGTTCAAGCCGTAACCCAATTTGGCGGGGCGGTGGTATTGTGTTCGGACCATCTGGTAACGAAAACTACACCAAAAAACTATCAACAACTTCAAAGCGAGTTGCCGTAAAGCAAGCGCTGAGCCTAGCAAATAAAGCCGGAAAGATCTCTGTACTTGACGTCAAGACAACGGGCAAGACTGCAGAAGTCGTTACATTCCTGGCTGACAATAAATTTGCTCGTCGAACCCTAGTTGTTGTTGATGAAAAGTCACCAGAACTTCTCCGTGCAACTAACAATCTACAAAGTGTCAAGGTTGTCCGTAGTACCTACTTAAACGTCTACGATATCTTGAACGCTGATCACATCGTCATTTCACCAATAAGTGTGAAAACAATTGACGCGTGGTTGAATGGAGGAGCCCAATAATGAATATCGTTATTACCCCTCGTGCTACCGAAAAAGCATACGGACAAAGTGCACGTAATATCTACGTATTCAATGTCCCACTCACCGCAAACAAGCAGCAAATTGCTGATGCGGTTGCAGAGCAATATGGCGTAACTATCAAAAATGTTGCTACGGTTGTCCAGGCCGGAAAGGCCGTGCGCTTTAGCCGCGGTAAAAACCGCTACCCTGGTACGACAAATCGTAAAGACACTAAGAAGGCCTACGTGACGCTCGCTGAAGGTAGCTCGATTCAAATCTTTGAGCAGCCAGAAACCGAGGAGAAGAAGTAATGCCAATTAAAGCTTACAACCCTACGACTCCAGCCCGACGTGGTATGACAAGTGAAGACTACTCAGAAATCACTACTCGAAAACCACTGAAGAGCCTGATCAAATCTAAAAAGCAGAACGCTGGCCGAAACAATAAAGGTCGTATCACAGTTCGACATCGTGGTGGTGGTGTCAAGCGACACTATCGTCTGATGAACCATAATCTTGCTGACGGCTTGAAGCTGACAGTTGAAGAAATCGAATACGACCCTAACCGTTCTGCTCGTATCGCACGAGTAAAAGACCAGCACGGTCTCTACCATTACATTCTTGCAGACACGAGTATGACTAAAGGCAAGGCAATCGAAAGTGGTGCAGATGCTCCTATTGAGCAGAGTAACCGCATGCCGCTTGCTAAAATACCCGTCGGTACTCAAATTTACGCTATCGAGATTAACCCTGGAAAGGGTGCGCAGATGGT
>JAUPVA010000035.1 GCA_030917245.1 Patescibacteria group bacterium | reverse complement strand
GAGCGAGTTGAGTCAAACGAGTTAAAAATGCAAATATCTAGTGTCTCGATTGCCAAAGGTCAAGGTGACAACGTTACGATTCAGCCACTAACCGTAGGGGTATACGTTCGATGAAATCTACCATGAGCTTTTCTAAAATAACGAATGTGCTGGGCTCTTTCTTTCAGCGGTTCCACACTATCATATTTTTTATGATCGTCAGTACAGGACTATTCGTGGCAATACTCATGCTGCTTTCAGTTATATCGCTGTCTTCAAGTACCACCTCTTCATACAAACAGTCGATAAACGGCTCATTCGACGAAGCGACCATTCAAAGAATAGAACAGAGATCCTCTGGTGAATCAGCTGCAGGGGATCGTCTCAGTCCGTTCGTTGAATAGACTGCTATACTTAGCCTATGCTTATACCGCACGTAAGACTACTTAAAACACCTGTCATGAGCTTACAGACAGGTGCTCAACTTGCCCTGACCTCCAGGGTGCTTGTTGATCCGAGAGATCTAACAATAGTCGCATACGAGCTAGAAGGATCTATGCTAGATGAACACCCTTCGTATCTACGACCCGTGGACGTCCGCGAGCTCTCCAATTTAGGCTTTATCGTTGACAGCAGCGATGAGTTTGTCGGTGAAAACGATGTCATACGCATTAAGCAAGTCAGCGATTACGACTTTGAGCTGGTTGGCCTTCCGGTTATTGATGAACACAAAAAGAAACTGGGTAAAATACAGGGCTTTAACGTTGACGCGGGGAGCTACTCCGTTCAACAAATTGTCGTTAAAAGGCCCCTGCTCAGGAGCTTAGGCGAAACCGAACTTCTTATTCATCGCTCACAGATTCTTGAGGTGAGCAGTGCTCATATAAAAGTAGATACCGGATCGATTCGTGAGCCAGAACCAACAAAAAATATTGTTCGCGAATATTCCAACCCCTTTCGAACAGGCAACGTACAGCCAGAAGCTATACGACGCGCCGAACACAGCTAGTCTTGGTCTTTATTTGCAGATAGAGCGGCTTTGATATCTTCATAGCTAAAACCTTGACGAGCGAGGTAGGCAATTAACTTTTGCTCATTTTCATAGCGGCCCTGTTTTTTTAGTATCAGCTTAGCCAGCTCGTTGTCGTCTGATCTGACCGACTCATTAAAAGCATTTTCAATGATAGATTGTTCAATCCCTTTTTGTCGAAGCTCTGCCATCAATTTTCGACGACTTACACCCTTTGATCGATGCCTGTTTTCTACCCAAAAGCGAGCGAATTTTTCGTCATCAACGTGCCCTTTTTCGATTAGTCTTGTCAATACTCGGTCTGCAATAGTCGATGACACCCCTGGACGATCTTTAATCTGACCATCACGTGCTTTGTATCTTGTTGGTCTTGTCTTACGCCATAGATAATTCTCAATTTCTCGCTTAGAGTGCGGGCGAAGAAACGTATACTCAAGTGCTCTGCTGTACAGCTTTCCAAATTGACTCTCGTTTTCAATCTCAGTAAGTTCTGACTCGGAATAGTCGTGACCCACTTTTATACCCAATTCGACAATCTGAAATAGATCTAACGAGAATCGATACTCGCCATCAACCGAAACATTCACGCGATCTTTATTTTTCGCCTGAATCTGTATATGAGTAATCTTCATATACCCTTCTAGCCAGTAGCGAGAGCTAGGCGTCTTGTGCGGCTACACGATTGCGCACTTCAGTCTCAATCTCTGCAAGTACTTCACTGTTTTCTTTCAAGTACACCTTCACGGCTTCACGTCCTTGACCAATTTTGGCATCTTTATAGTCGTACCAAGCCCCAGACTTCCCAACCACACCATGCAATGCGGCAAGATCCAAGACGTCTCCAGTCCTAGAAATACCTTCGTTATACATAATATCGAATTCGGCCGTCCTGAACGGAGGGGCTATCTTGTTTTTTACGACCTTCACCTTCGTTCTATTGCCAATAATCTCTTCACCAACTTTAAGTTGTCCGATTCGGCGAATATCAAGTCGTACCGATGCATAAAACTTCAACGCGTTACCGCCTGTTGTCGTTTCAGGGTTCCCAAACATAACGCCGATCTTCATACGAATTTGATTAATGAAAATAACGGTTGCTTTTGACTTATTAATGATGCCAGTCAATTTACGCAGCGCCTGGCTCATCAATCGAGCTTGAAGCCCCATGTGGCTATCGCCCATATCTCCATCTATTTCAGCTTGTGGTACCAGAGCCGCCACCGAGTCTACTACAATCAGGTCTACAGCATTTGAACGTACCAATGTTTCAGCAATCTCTAATGCTTGCTCTCCATTATCTGGTTGACTGACAAGAAGATTATCAGTATCGACGCCTAACTTCTTAGCGTACGCAGGGTCTAATGCGTGTTCGGCATCGATAAATGCCGCGGTGCCACCCTGCTTCTGGATTTCGGCGATAGCATGCAGGGTTAATGTCGTCTTTCCCGAGCTCTCAGGTCCATAGATCTCGATAATTCGACCTTTTGGATAACCACCGCCAAGCGCGATGTCAAGACTGAGGGCGCCGCTCGGTAGAAGCTCGATATCAACTTTCTTCGCCTCTCCTAGCTTCATTATTGACCCGTCACCAAATTGCTTGGTGATCTGGTCCATTGCCAAGCCCAAAGCTTTCAACTTACCTTCTTGGTCTGGTTTTTCCTTCGACATTGCAGGTTTCTCGGCCTTTTTCGCCACAGTAGTTCTCCCTCGCTTATTTCTAAACCTTATTATACGTTGATTTCAAGCTCTTTTCCAGTAATGCCCTGGTCCGAAGCACGACAGTTTGTCTCAAGAGTTCGTGCTATAATACCCATCATGAAACAGCGAGGGTTTACCGTCATAGAATTACTAGCGCTTATTGTCTTACTGATAGTAATCGGCGCCGTATTCTGGACACAAAAAACCGCACTCGAAACCTCTACCAGAGACGATGCACGAAAGGTTTCAATTAACGCTCTATACTATGCTCTCGAGGAGGTGTATTACCCCTCAAAGAATCAGTATCCAAAAACTTTATCAGCATCAACCTTGCCATCAGTTGATCCCGCTTTATTCAAGGACCCTAACGGCGTCGAAATCGGCAAAGCCGACTCGAGCCTTAGTTACGAGGGCAAAAACTGCACAGGCGACTCATGCAAAAGCTATAGCTTACGAGCTGCACTCGAAAACGAAGCCGACTACATTAAAGATAGTCGCAAATAACGCGTTATGTTTCATATGGGTCGACTGGTCGACCGTTTTTGAACGCTTCGACAGCGTTATTCAAAATGGCGATATGGCGTCGAGGATTTTGTACGAACGAAAAACTATAGGTAGTTTCTTCACCTTCGGTACTTAAGCGAACAGTGCCATAGTCTAGCATACTTTGAAGAAGTCCCGATTGTTTAAAACTCGCGTCTTCGATACTACCTAAACTGACTGTCTGCTCATGCCGTGAAAATAAGCCATGTTGTATTTCTTGAATGACACTCTCATTAGTCATATAGAATTGATTTTGTAAATATACCCATACGGCAATCGCTCCGCCCGTCATGACGAGAATCATGAGAAGAATCATAACAACCAATACGTTTTCGTACGAAGGTAACGAAGTGGACATACCGCTCGAGACATCAGAAGGATATAAAATAAGAACCGCGGTGATAGAAAGTAACGCCACTATCGTTGCAAGGGCTGGCAAAAATAAGCCGATCGGATGTCGTTTAACGTCTAATACAACAAACTCCCCTTCGCTAAGATTGAGATGAGGATAGCGTCGCATAGATTTTTCATGTCTCTGCTTATTGTCATCACTGACGTGAAGTCCGGCAGCTTCTGGGTTACGAGCCGCATGAACCACTTTAGGCTCGTTAGCGTGTTGGGTTCGAATTTGAGGATCGTAATTATGTCCAGGCATTGTATCGGGAGCATTTTTCACATGCGATGATGGCTGTAGCTCGCTTCTATCTTCACTCATGCTATCAGTATACCAATCGTTTTACCGTCCAACATGTTTTCGGGCTTTCTGGGTTACCCTTCTGCCTCGAGGTGTACGCTCGATGAAGCCAATTTGCATAAGATACGGTTCATAAAAATCTTCAATGGTGCTTGTTTCATCGCCAGTCAATGCAGCAATCGTATTCAGCCCAACAGGGTTGTCGCCATAATTTTCAATAATCCTCACCAGTAAGCTACGGTCAGCAGGATCAAGACCCATCTCATCGATTTCCATCATAGCAAGCGCACCATGGGTAACTTTCGTATCAATAATGCCGTCGCCGTTTACATCTGCATAGTCGCGTACTCGCTTCAACAAACGGTTAGCAATGCGGGGTGTTAGCCTGGCGCGCGTCGACAACATCTGGGCAGACTCGGCTTCAATTTCGGCATTTAATATTCGGGCCGCCCTGGTAATGATCTGTGCAATTTCCGTGTCATTATAAAATTCAAGTCGATGCAAGTGTCCAAACCGATCCCTCAGCGGGGCCGCAAGGCTCCCTGTTCGCGTCGTTGCTCCTATTACAGTAAATTTTGGCAAATCAAGACGAACGCTTCGTGCCGCCGGGCCTTTTCCTATAACAATATCCAGTTTAAAATCTTCCATGGCAGAATACAGCACTTCTTCGACAGCCCGGCTCAATCGATGAATCTCATCAATAAACAAAATGTCCCCATCGGTCAAATTCGTTAAGATACTCGCTAGGTCACCGGCACGTTCAATAGCCGGCCCAGCAGTTACTCGAAGCCCAGCTCCCATTTCATTCGCGATGACGCTTGCCATGGTGGTCTTGCCGAGACCAGGCGGGCCATACAGCAACACATGATCAATTGGCTCACCTCTTTTTTTTGCCGCTTCGATTGCTAGCTTAAGATTCTTCTTTAAGCGATCTTGACCGACATACTCGTCAAACGTCTGAGGGCGGAGCGTAATCTCTATTATCTGCTCGTCAGTATCTGCCTCGTACACTTCAGTGTCGACAATTCGCTGGATGGCCATTATTGTTTCAATGCCTCACGAATTCGTTCTGCCGTAGGCAACGATACGTCAACACCTTCAAGTGCCGCCGTGCCGTCGGCTAAGGTGTACCCAAGTGCCATGAGTGCTTCTAATGCTTCATCATTCGTTGGAGCAATAGATTGAGCCACTCCAGTGTGGACGAATGAAGAAGGCAATCCAACTTTATCCGATAGATCGACGACAACCCGGTCGGCCGTTTTCTTGCCTACTCCGCTTGCCTTCGCAATATAGCCGGAGTCGGCATTAGCAATCGAATTACGCACCGCTTCCGTTGCACCAAGACTCAATATTGAAAGCGCAGCTTTTGGGCCCACTCCTTGCACGCTAATCAACAACTCGAATAGTTTTTTTGCAGCTAAGCTCGAAAACCCAAACAATTCATCGGACTGTTCACGAACATGATGATAGGTATAGAATTTATGTTCAGATTCAAGCAACACTGATTCAAAATCAATCGCAGGCACTTGAATTTCATAGCCTACCCCCTGAACATCTATAATGACGGATCCGTTAAATTTCTCGGCGACAACTCCATATACATGAGCAATCATCTCTTACCCGCCATTAATCCGATTGCCATTGATGCCTGCTCCGTTTACTGTTCCCCCTTGAGGGTTAGTAATTACCGGGCATCCTTGACTATCTACGTTTGTGCCAGCCGGCGTTCCAGCACACTTATCTTTGGTATCAGCCACGCCATCGCCATCCGCGTCGGCATCCTTTGGCGGTTCAACACACTTCGGGTCGTTAGCGGCTAGATTTTCTAAACCTTTAACCTTGCAAGAATCGACAACACATGCCTCATTGTCGGCATCAAGATTCTCCTTGCCTATAATCTTACATTTTTCTTTTTCGACTTCCTTAGGAGTTTCTTCTTTTGGCTGCTCCTTTTTAGTCTCGTTGCACTGCTTTGGTACATTCGAAGAAAGAAATACGTCAGTCTTTGTTCCCATAGAGGTACAAACGGTCGCCTTAACCACACCACTTGGCTGTGCAAAGGTTGGATTGGATGAACCAATCGCCTGTCGCATCATGTTTCGCCAAATGGGGCCCGCCATTCCTGCTCCACCATTCGCCATCATTTCATTATCATTATTCCCAACCCATACTCCCACAGCTATTTCTGGGGTATAGCCAATCGTCCAAGCATCACGAGAATCATCAGTTGTCCCAGTCTTTACTGCTACATTCTTCACCCGGCCATCAGTACCGGTAACCGTAAGTGATGAGCCAAATACCGCACTCCGTGTTTGATTGTCAGACAGAATATTTGATAATAAATACGCTCCTTCGGTACTAATGCCACGAGAGCTTTGCTTGCGCTCGATAAAGATAGTTTGATCATATTTGTTTTTTATCGTTTTAATGCTCGTTTCTTCGTAACGCTCGCCCTGATTGGCATAGGCAGAATATGCACTCGTCATCTCGGTCAGCGGTACTTCGGCCGAACCGAGCGCAAGCGACAAGCCATAGTTTTTGGCTTCATCAAGAGTTGATATTCCTAGTTTCTCGGCTGCAGATATTGCATTCTCTAATCCTTCTTGCTGCATAACCTTCACCGCTGGTACGTTGAGAGACCAGTCAAGTGCTTGTCTGACGGTCACGTTGCCGCGAAAGCGCCGGTCGGCATTTTGAGGTGAATAACCACCGAAATCAGTTTTCTTGTC
>JAUPVA010000034.1 GCA_030917245.1 Patescibacteria group bacterium | reverse complement strand
AGTAACAAGAATTTCATAGGGAAGATTTTTGATAGTTTTTTTCGCTGACTGCTCCGCAATAACCAATCCTTTGGACGTTACTAACGAGGTGTCGGTAGTAACCAACAGACTTTTAACATGGTCTTGATGACGAGCATAACTTTCATAAAATGGCTGATTGGCTTCGTTTACAAGTAAGATAATTGAAGAATTTTCGTCAGCCGTTTTAAGTCTATTATCTAAGATGGCGAGGTCGTAATTGTAGGTAGAATAAACGGCGCGCTCGTAGTGAAGCCCGTATACGTAACGATCGATGTTAGAGATTACAAGTCCTGCTACGAGAACAGACAATGGAATCAGCCCAAAGACTCGCGCGTATGGATTTTTAGGAAATAATTTATACCAAGAACGAATTAGGTATTCAATTGCTAATGCGATAAGAAGCACGACGGGAACAAAGGTAATGCTTATAAAACCAGGGTTTAAGCAAACAAGCGGAATTAACAAAAGCAGCCAGAAACTCAGGATGTAGCTTTTAGCTGTATATTTAGCACTAATGAGTCGGTATACCCCCAAAAACGACAAGAGTACAACCCCGAGTCCATATACTGGAGTAATAACGACAGACGTGACAGGATCGTGGAAGAGCAGATAGCTACGGATCAAGACCTGGATATTTTCTTTCGTATTACCGAAGTCAGAAGGAATTCCAAGCAATGTTCTCAGCACGCTTGGGTCGTTAGCTATACCAATAACTAGAGGCGAGATAATTATCAAGAAAAGTATAGTAGCAATACCGACAATGGGTTTTGCTGACTTTCGAATTAGAATATGACGAGCGTGCGGATGCAGCAATGCAGTAAAGCCAAGAGCTAGTAGCATATAGATATTGAGTGGCATATACAGACTGAGGGCGGCAAGTATTGCTCCCGCAAGCACGCACAGTTTCGCGTAGGCGCTTCTTCTAGTAATCATAGACGCTGCAATGAGGATCATGACAGTTAGGAATATGTATACGATTCCCGCTTGCCCTGCCTGTGATGAAAGAAGGAACTGATTAGTGGTAACGGCTATGATAGCCGTAATGATAGCCACGTTTCGTCGATACCATAAATTTAACAAATAGAGTATGCCGAGTGCCGAGAAGAAGCCGAGCAGTATTGAGGCAAACTTTATTCCTATAAGCGAGACGCCGAACAATGAAATGCTTGCTGCTTGGAGCAAATAGTACGGCAGATAGACCAACTCGTTAGGCTTAAGATTAAATAGCTGAGTGGGGTTGAGGTTGTCGCTGACGAGTGCTGAATCTATTTCGGTTTGCTGTAGACCCCCCGGCAAATAAAAACCCGCTATGAGAAGCATACTGGCCATAGCAACCGCAAACGTTGCATAAGCTAACGGGTATCGGTAGCGATAGAATGCGATTTTGTTAATTTTTTGCCGCACCATAACTGTATTAAAGTATACCACTAACGCACCGAAGGACTAATCGGAATGTTTTCGGTCGAGAGACATAAAACGTAGGCGCTCAGGGTGGAAGTACAACCCTACTTCGCCGACAGGACCATTACGATGCTTGGCAATAATCAGTTTTGTGATATTTTCTACTTCTGGATTATCAGGTTCATAATACCCGGGTCGGTAGATGAAACTCACAATATCGGCATCTTGTTCAATGCTTCCCGATTCGCGAAGGTCGGAAAGTTGCGGAATTTGGGGTGAACGCTGTTCGACAGAGCGTGACAGCTGACTTAGCGCAATGACTGGCACATTCAACTCTCGCGCGATGAGCTTTAATCCACGCGAGATCTCACTTACTTCTTGGACTCGGTTGCCATTGTCGCGTCCACTTCCCTGCATGAGCTGAAGGTAGTCGACGATTATCAATCCAAGCGGAGAATCGTGAGAAACTCGGCGTGCTTTGGTGCGCATTTCCAGAACAGATAGACCTGGTTGATCATCAATGAATATTGGCGCTTCCGCCAGTTCACCCATAGCATCGGATATTTTTGAAAAGTCGTCATCACTTAAGTTTCCTGTACGGATATTCCATGCGTCTACTCCTGATGCGTCTGAAAGCATACGGTCAACGAGCTGCTCTTTGCTCATCTCGAGGCTAAAAAACAAAACAGGCTGCTTGGCGATGGTAGCAACGTTGTACGCAAGGTTGGTAACAAAAGTCGTCTTACCCATAGCAGGTCGAGCCGCCAAGATGATAAGATCGCTCCGCTGCAAGCCAGCGGTCATGTTGTCGAGGTCGCGATACCCCGTACGAATGCCTCGGAGCTGCCCTTTATTCCGGTGCAGCTCTTCCATGCGGTCAAAGCTATCGGTCAGGATATGTTCTAAGCTGGCTACATCACTCTTGAGCGATTGTTCAGAAACGCTAAATAATTCTGCCTCAGCTTGCTGCAGTAGCTCCTGGGTTGAGGTCTCTTCGTTGTACCCAAGTTCAGAGATGTCTGCACTTGCTTTGATCAATCGCCTGCGGACTGCTTTTTGTGCAACGAGATCGGCGTAGGCCGCGGCGTGTGCCGATGTTGGGACGTAGGTTGTTAATTCTGTTAAGTAAGCGGATCCGCCGATGGTTTCAAGCTCTTTTTTCCGCTTGAGCTCGTCTGTCAGAGTTAATAAGTCGACAGGTTTGTGGCGTTCATATAGCCGCATCATACCGTCATAAACAATTCCGTGACGCTTGTCGTAGAAATCTGCCTTGGTTACGAATTCACTAACATCTGCTAAGACTTCATCGTCAATTAAAACAGCACCGAGTAAGCTTTTCTCGGCGTCTAGACTCTGTGGTGGCACTTTGCCAGCTTGTACCTCTTTTGCGGCCATATTTTCTACGCGTCTTCGACGCTCACCTCTTCTCCACCCCCCATGATAGCAGCAACTTGCGCGGCCTGACTATCTTTTAACGGTTTGGCGGTCGCTACGATCTCGATCTCGAATTCGTACCCTAATTCGGCGAGCGATTCGAGTAGCAATGTTCGAAAGCGAAGATCGTCCAGTTTCTTTTTATAGAAAGCGCTTTTTGTATATAAGCGTAGGGTCGACTCGTCAGCTTCGGGTTCGCACTTCGACAGGACGCTATGAAGTGCAATGTGGTGTGTTTTGACATGGCTAACGAATGTCTGCCAATCGAACTCGGCAGTTGAACGTTTTTGCGAAGCGGGTACTGATGAAGATTTCTGAATAGGCACCTCGAGCTCTTTAGCGTGAGCTACTTTTTGAGGCGACTTCTTTTTTGTTTCTGGGCGAGATGAATCAGGTATTGTGGTTGCAGGTTTCGAAGAAGCGACAGAGGGCTTGCTGACAGATGGCGCTACTTGTCGAGCGGGACTATCGGGCTGTGTAAATAGCCCTAAGCTAGTAAGAAGCTTCAACTCTGGGTAATGCGACTTTCCGACTTCTAGAAGAATATCAATCAACGCGGTATACCGACTATCTTCAACGAGGTGTCGACGCAGGAAATCGGTAAGTTGAGCCGCCGTAGTTCGCGGTGGAATACCTGCTGTCTCTAAAGCATTTAGCTGATTATTAATCGTGCTGATATCTCCCTTCAATGCGGCATCTACTAATGCGCGTACTGTGTCATCCGTTATAAGCCCGAGCGAACTCGTTACATTCTGAGCCGTTAAATGAGTTCCTTCGGTACCACTGAGAAGTTGATCAAAAAGGCTTACGCTATCTCGAAAACTTCCGTCCGCATGACGCGCAATTAACTGTAGAGCAGCTTCGTCTGCCGTCACTTTTTCTTGAGATGCAATGCGTTGAAGGTTTTTTACGATATCGGCGTACGATGCCCTTCTGAATGTATGACGCTGGGTACGGCTGATAATCGTCTCGGGCACCTTATCGATGTCCGTCGTCGCTAGAATAAATACGACATGCTCCGGGGGCTCTTCTAGCGTCTTTAGTAGTGCATTGAATGCTTGTTTGGACAGCATGTGGACTTCGTCGATAATATAAACTTTTTTACGAGCATTGACTGGAGCAATCTGTACCCTCTCGCGTAACTCACGAATGTCTTCCACTCCGTTGTTACTTGCAGCATCAATCTCGATTATGTCTAAGTGCGTCGTCTCGCCGTCGTATGGAAGCTGGTTTAATTCGTGAGCCATAATTCTGGCAATCGATGTCTTCCCTACTCCACGGGGTCCAGTAAATAAGTAGGCGTGTGCTGTATGTCCGGAGTTCAAGGCATTTTTTAGTAGCGTCGTGACGTGCTGTTGTCCGACGACATCATCTAATGTACGCGAACGATATTTCCGGTATAGTGCTACTCCCATGGTACCTTTCATTGTACGTCAATTCTATGACCGGGCGCGTTGTGATTTAAATGTGGCCACCTTCTTTTTGATAGCACTTCCCGCACAAAGAGTCATAATCGACTGCTGATTCACCGTCTATGGCTACTTGATTGCCTTCGAATATGTAAACCCCGTCTACTTTACGTGTGTTAAATTCAGCCTGAGAACCACAAAAACACATCGTCGGAAGTTTTTCCAAGTTGTCTGCTATTTCGAACAACCGTTTACTTCCTGGAAACATCTTGGTCTTAAAATCAGCTCTCAGTCCATAGCAGATAACTGAAATATCGTGATTCTTGGCAAGTCGAAATAACTGACCGATTTGATCTTCGGATAAAAATTGCGATTCATCCACGAGTATCACCGCCACATTTGAATGCGCTAGAACTTCTTTTTCTAAATTTGTATCTTCATGTGCAAGAATATCGACTATTCTTTCATGCCCACCGCGTGCAACAATTTTTGCCTCACCTTTTGTATCAATGGCGGGTTTAACCGTCAAAACGTTTAGTCCGCGCTCTGTGTAGTTAAAGGCGGTCTTGATAAGGGTATCGCTCTTGCCGCTGTTCATAGCGCCATATTTAAAATGAAGTTTTGCCATTACGGATGATTATAACCGATAGCACCAATAGGTTTAACATATGCATATTCTTTGGTTTTAGCCTTGTAAATCAAAATAACCACCCGAAGGTGGCTATTTACGCAAATTTTCGAAGAAATTAAAGCGCGGCTTCGACTGCTGCCCAGGTTGCGTCTTGATTTTCGGTAGGAACTATAATGGTCACTTGGTCACCGACGTTGATTCTGAAATAGGTGACGCTTGCTAGCAAGATACGATACTCCTTGCCGTTTGCTTCGACATAGTAGGCGCCATCGTGCTGCGTTAATGTGCCGATCACCTGAGTGCGGTCAACAGGACCAATTTGCTTATAGATAAAGCTTCCATCATCGGCAATAGTAAGCTTAAGAATGTCGCCTTCTACTAGCTTAGATTTTGACGCGTAGTTAGCAGGAACAGGGTATTCTTTTCCGTCTGGACCTGCCATTTTTTGACCATCAAAAACACCTTCAACTACTTTGCCGCTGACATCTTCTCGGCTGCTTGTTGGAGTAACGACGTGATCGTCATCTCCCAGGATGCTCATTAATAGTTCTTTTGCCGCGGCGATGTTCGTCTCGGCTTCGGTGATAAGAGCCTTTAGGCGCTTCACCTGCTTTTCTGGTAATTCAGACATATGCTCGCAGTATCCTTTGTCTGTGTTAATGCAGTAGTATTAAGTCCCATTATATATCATTTCGATATTTTATAGTCAACGAGAATTTTATCCACACGATTTTAAGAGGTCAGACGAAAGTTGTTGTTTTTTAGTACGAAAAACCGCCCGGCTTTTGACACGGGCGGGTGTTCGGTTCGGTCCAATGTGGTCGGAAAGGTCAAATGGCTTATTAAGCCAATTCGACTGTAGCGCCAGCTTCTTCCAAGCTCTTCTTTGCAGCTTCAGCTTCGTCTTTAGAAACTTTTTCCTTGACTGGAGCAGGAGCGCCGTCAACGATAGCTTTAGCTTCACCAAGTCCAAGACCGGTAATTTCTTTAACAGCCTTAATGACTGCTACTTTTTGAGCACCAGCGTCCTTGAGGGTTACGGTGAACTCAGTTTTTTCGTCTTCGCCAGCGCCAGCGTCAGCAGCAGCAGGTCCAGCAACGGCAACAGCTGCAGCAGCTGGTTCGATGCCGTATTCGTCCTTAAGGACGTTCTTTAGTTCGTTTACTTCGAGTACCGTCAGAGCGGTAAGTTCTTTTGCAAGTTTAGCGATATCTGCCATAACTTATTCCTTTAAATTCAAAATTAATATATGCAGGTTTTTAGGCTGCAGCTTTAGCTTCAACGCCATCTAGGAGGGCGTGAAGGTTGCCAGAAAGTCCGTTGGTAACGTCGTGTACCGGGCTGAGCAGCTGAGCAACGACTTCAGCAATAAGCTGATTCTTGCTTGGCAAGCCAGCCAGAGCTTTAACGTCATCGGCGCTAAGCGCTAGACCTTCGCTTGAGAAACCACCTACGAATTGTAATGCGGGGTGGGTTTTAGCGAACTTGTCGAGCACCTGGGCAGGGGCGACTTCGTCGTCCGAGCTGATTGCATACAGCAATTGACCTTCAAGGTTCGACGTATCGGTGTCCTTGTACGTATCAATATTGCTCATGGCAACGCGCACTAGACGATTCTTGATGACCGTAATGCTAACACCAGCTTCACGTGCGGCTGCACGTAGTTCCTGTAAATCAGCAACGCTCAGGTCTTTATACTGAGCGAAAACCGCCAACTTTGAAGCTGACAGTTTATCGGTCATGCTGGCAACTAAAGCTTGTTTTTTATCACGTGAAATAGCCACTAGATAAACTCCTACTTCTTTAGTTATTGTTCGACCACATTGTTAATGAACGGGTTGGACACCACATGATAGAGGATGAATATAAAAAGTTATATTGCCTCGGTAGCTAATTAAGTCCTTATAGACTGCTACTGTCTTTGGTAATGTCTAGATAAACTATAGCAAACAGAGGCGCATAATGCAAGATAATATAGACAATTAAGCATAAGTGTGCTATAATATATAGTTATTGTGATCAACAACATTATAGATAACCGGGCGCGACTGCTTCCCACGTACCGTTGGGATGAATGGGAGCCTTCAAAAAACAGAAAAGTATCTTCTGAAGAGCCAGCTCTACTGACATCGACACAGGAGCTTCTACTCGGGTACCTCCATGCATCAGCAACGGAATCAAATTCAAATCCTCGGCCACCAGAAGATGTCGTAAGACCTATCATTGCTATGAATGTTGCCAAGCGCTCATTGGCCACCCGACACGCGGAGCAGCTTATTGAACGTGGCGAAGTCTTTGCCCCTCCAATTTCTCTAATCCCAACTTTCATGGCCAGTGGACAGGTGATTCTAGGGGTGGAAGATGGATATATGCATGCCGACCACCCGAGTCAGGAAGTGTTTGCCTATAATAGAATTGGTAAAAAATCTTGGTTGAATCGTCGGTTTGGCGAACACTGCTTGACTGCAATTAGCCTCGCCCATCCTAATGGTATCGTTGACCGACCAACCGAGCCTACTCGCGTGAAGGCACACTCATCGCTCAATCTACCGCAGCGAAGCAACGGCCAACAGTCACTTAAAAACTGGGTAATTGTATCGAGCAAAACTCCTTTAGCAACCATTCACGAGAATGGGCGTAAGGCTTCTTTGATTTCTCGCGTAACAGGTGCCGTTGACCTTGCCAGCCCAGAACTTGCGTCTTCGGAGGCTCGTGCCATTCGCGACTTATCTGAACATGAAGTTATATCTGAACAGATTACTGCGACTGCACTCGGTCAAAAAGCGCTCCTACTGAATGCACTCGAACGGCTTGAAGGCTGTCAAGAAAACCCTTTCTATCCTGTAATACAGACGGTGTATCTTACCCAGTTGTCTCAAAAATAATCGCGCGTATCTCTTGCTGAATATCTTCAATGGAACGCATGGTGGAATCATCTTGCATGCAGTCAATGGCGATAAATTCATTCGGATACAGTCTACATAACTCCTCATAATTGCGCTTTGCTTTATCGAGATGATCGGCGTCGGCCTCGTGGATATCTCTTTTTAGAGAGGTATAGTTTCGCGATTGCTTTAAGTCTACGTTTGCTTGGGCGGTATGACTCGGAACCAGTAACACGATATTTTTTGAAGGTCGCGGTATACCTAAAATATCGTATTCGGTGTGTAGTGTGCGTTCGTAAAAAGCATGTCGACTTTGTTCGTCGGCAATTTTTGCACCTTGGTGAGCCAAGTTTGAGCCCTGATATCGGTCGGCAATGATAACACGGTCACTTTCGGCCAAGAGTTTTTCAAGGTCTGACTTTTCGGCGAATCTATCGATAGCATAGGCTAAGGCTGCTAAGTCAGGATGTACGTCATTAGCGGCTCCATAATTGCCATTGAGGTATTGTTCCGCATAGTAAGCCGAGGCCTCTCCGTAGCGAGGAAAACTTAGTTTCGTAACTGGTTTTTTCAGCTCTTCTGCTACAAATTGTCGAAGAATTTCAGACTGAGTGCCCTTTCCCGAGCCGTCTCCCCCCTCAATCGCTACAAAGATTCCCATTTATTTGGTGCCTGGAGCTAAACCTTCGATAACCGGTGCACTCATGCGCTGGTCTTTGTATGCCCTTGGGAGCATGTCTTCCGGCTTCCAGGTGGCGATAAGTTCGGGGAGGCTGTCGGTATGCTGGTATTTACCGCTCATACCCTTCCGCCCTTCGGCATAGCCACCCTCGACTGGGCCAGTATGATGGAAGATTAACTGCCCTACTCTCTCGCCTACAGGCAGCACGACACTCTCGTGCATATTAAGATTGTAGATTTCTAAGGTAATTCGATTGATATAGCCAGGATCTACCCAGCCGGCATCAAAACAGACCGCGACACCATTGCGACCCCAGCTAGAGCGGCTTTTAACTTCGCAGGCACCACCGTGCGCTCTAATCCCTACAAATTCATGAGTATGGGCGAGAATTCGTTCGCCGGGCTGCAGAACAATAATCGGATGATCGTCTGGGATGTTGGCAAACGGCTTAACGCCGTGCTTGTCGCACCACTGTTTGTGTGGCATCGCTTCCAGCGGACCTTTGAAATAGCGAGATACGTCCGTTTCGTCGAACGGATTGTACACTCCCGAGGCTTCTGGCTGATATTCCTGTTTGTAAAAATAGTGGCCAAGCGTGAAATCTAAGCTGGCTTCTGAAACGTGGTCTTCGCTATACGGTACGCAAACAATTGTACCGTCTGCGACGGCCGTTTTGATCTCGGTGTTACTATATACTCCCATAAACTTACACGTATTGTAGCATAGCCTAGGCTCGAGCTTCTCGAGGTTTAATGAGGTGGCCGTGTATGTGAGGCATTGATTTAGACTTGTTGCCATGTGACCGATGATAAAACGAGTAGCCTGCTTCGTCGTATTCAGCCATCAACGTCATAAAATCGTCTTCTTCTTCAATAGATAATTCTCTTAGTGTAGTGATGTGTCGTATCGGAACAATCATTAAATGCTCTCCTACTTTCCAGCCGTCCCAGCGCACATAAGGGAACTTGTTCCGGAGTATCATCATCGAGTTATAAATTTTCACTACTTGCTCGCCAGATTCTGCATACGCCTGGCAAAAACCGCACTCTCCAGCTTGCTTGCGCCGGTAGGTTTTGTAAGCTATTTCATGTTTGATACTTCGAGAAATCACATAGGCAATGGTACCATGCTACACTTAAGTTCATGAAATCTATCGTCGTTGCAGTCGACAAAAATTTAGGCATAGGCGCCGAAAACGAATTACTATGGAAGCGAGATCTACCGGCTGATCTCGCCCACTTCAAACGGCTCACAACGGGCGGGTCGATTATTATGGGCCGTAAGACCTTTGAGAGTATTGGCCGGCCTTTACCTGAGCGTGAAAATATCGTTGTTTCGCAGCAGCCAACCGGCGTAAATGGAGTGCTGAGTGCAGCATCCTTGCAGTCGGCATATCAACTTGCCCGATACCCGATATTTGTTATTGGAGGCGGGCAAATATACAAACAAGCTATCGATGAAGTCGACAAGCTGTATGTCACTCATGTTGATGCCGAATTTCCTGAGGCCACTGTTTTCTTCCCTGTAATAGCTTCCGAAGATTGGCGGGAAATAGCCCGTGAACACCACCAAGCAGATGAGTTAAACAAGTATTCCTTCGACTTCGTAACCTACGAACGCATTACCCGCTAAACGGCTATCGGTGCTTTGATAGGTGGATCGGGATTATAGTTTTCGAGTCGTATGTCTTCGAAGGTGAAGTCATCGATATTCTTTATGTCTGGATTTAGCCATAAAGTCGGAAGCGGCTTTGGTTCTCGTGATAATTGCTCTGCTACTTGATCGAAGTGATTTGAGTAGATGTGAGTATCTGCCAGAGTGTGAATGAACTCACCTTGCTCAAGACCTGTTACCTGAGCAACCATCGCAAGTAATAATGCGTAACTCGCAATGTTGAAAGGAACGCCAAGAAACGTGTCTGCTGAACGCTGATACAGGTGAAGGCTCAACTTTCCGTTAGCGACATAAAATTGAAATAAGCTGTGGCATGGCGGCAGACCACCAATACTAACTATTTCGTCGATTTCAGCTGCATTCCAGGCGCTGACGATAATACGACGTGAATCCGGAGTTGTTTTGATCATCTTTATCGCTTGGGCAATTTGGTCAACGTGACCTTCAGGATCTTTTGGCCATTTACGCCACTGCACACCATAGACAGGGCCTAAGTCTCCCCATTTCTCCGCGAAAGCATGATCGCTCGCAATGCGTGCTATAAATTCTTTCATCTGGTTCTTCCATTCGTCTGAATTCACTTCAGGAATCGGCAGGTTATTTTTTTCGAGGTACGCCTTAAACGGCCATTCGTCCCAAATGTGCACGTTATGTTGCGCCAGGTACTCTATATTGCCAGTGCCTTTTAAAAACCAAAGCAGCTCGTGCACGACTGAATTAAAGTAGAGTTTCTTTGTCGTTACCGCCGGGAAGCCATGGGCGAGGTCGTACCGTACTTGACGGCCAAACACACTGCGAGTACCCGTGCCCGTTCGATCGGCTTTATTGGTGCCGTTATCCATGATGTCCTGAAGTAAATCAAGGTATTGTCGCATTGCTCCCCTCTCGTTTTATTTAGCATAACAAAATACCCGCCACTTCTCTAGCGGCGGGTATTAATTGTATTGTTCTTACAGATTAGCTAACGACGTTCTCTACCTTTATACCAGGACCCATAGTCGTGGAGATGCTCGTAGACTTTACATATGCCGTTTTGAGAGTGCTTGGCTTTTGTGACTGTAAGCTATCAAAGAATGCACGGGCATTTTGCTCAAGTTTAGCAGCGCCAAACGATACTTTTCCGATTGCGAGGTGTACGATAGCCTGCTTATCAACACGGTACTCAACTTTTCCAGCTTTAGCTTCGGTAACAGCCTTTGCAACGTCAGTTGCAACCGTACCACTCTTAGGATTTGGCATAAGCCCACGTGGCCCGAGTAAACGAGCATATTTTCCAAGTTTTGGCATGTACTGTGGTGTTGCGACCAACACGTCGAAGTTCAGCTCTTCTTTATCAAGTTGCTTCAAAAATGTTTCGTCACCTACCACGTCGGCACCAGCTTTTTTTGCAGCCTCATGATCGCTTTCTGGGGCATACACGGCGACCCGGACTGTTTTACCACTTCCGTTCGGTAGGGTTACTGTAGCACGAATGTTCTGGTCGGCTTGACGAGGATCAACACCAAGTCGAACATGAACTTCTACACTCGCATCAAATTTTGATGGGTTCGTTTTTGCGGCCAGCTCAATAGCTTCTGCGAGCGGGTAGACTTTTCCAGCTTCAAGTTGCTCGTTAACTTTGCGGTAGTTTTTACCGCGCCGTTCTAGGCGTGAGCGAACTTTTGGTGCTGGGCCCTTTTTGCGATTTTCTTCTTCGCCAGATTGGCTAGAAGTATCGCCCGTTTCTTTGCGAGCTTCTTTTTCGGCTTTCTCGTCAGCTTCACGAAGCGACTTCTCACTTCGCTTACCGGCTTTTGCCGGAGCTGCTTCCTTGACTTCGTGTTTTTCGGCACCAGCAATCGCTGCTTCGATTTCAGCAATGGTGTTCTTCTCAGACACTTCAAGCTTTAATTCAGCTGCTTTTTCAAGTAGATCGGCTTTTTTAGCCATAATGGTTAATCCTTTCTGTGGTACATGCGGCACATTTTACTGCGCCTCCCAACATTGATATTTATTCCTTAATTATAGCATATATTCGGTTAAATCACCACTGGTTTAGGCGTGTTTGGCACGGTTGATGCGGATTGAACTGACAATTGATGCAGTGATGATACCTATGCCTATAACCCCGGCAATTATTTCAGGCACATTGTAAAAAATTCCGGCAAGCAGTACTACCGATAGCACTCCAATGGTGTAGTGGGCTCCATGTTCAAGAAATCGGTATGCGTGAAGTACCTGGTGCTCCACCATGAAGATAGTCAAGCTTCGAACCCAAATGGCACCAATGCCGAGTCCGATTGCAATAAGCACGACATCTTTGGTGACCGCAAAAGCACCGATTACACTATCGAAACTAAAGCTAGCATCTAGCACTTCAAGGTATAAGAAAGACATGAATCCGGCCATACCTGTCTTCAGTACGTTAGCGTGCTTCCCCACATTCTGTCTTCGGGCAAACAGCTCAGCAAGACCGTGAATAATGATGTAGGTAGCAATACCAACGAGCCCCGCAGTCAATGTTTCTTGAGGGCTAGGATTCATGGGTAGCAGGGTTAGGATGATAAGTACGACGAGACTAATCGCCGTGTATAGCCACCAGCGACTCATCGATTGTAGTGGTTTTTCTATAATATTGATCCAATGTATTTTACGGCTCGAATCAAGGAAAAAGTGCAGACATAGCATGAGCAGGAACATACCTCCGAATGCCGCTATTGGAATGTGGGCATCATGGAGTTCATGTGCATAGCGCTCTGGATTATTAAGAGCTAAATCTACAACCGCGGGCATTGGTAGGCCTGCAGTTACGGCAACTATAACAATTGGGAATACGAGTCGCATTCCAACGACAGCAATAAGGATACCAATTGTGATGAATATTTTTCGCCAAAAGACACTGACGCCCGAGAGCACTTTGGCATTGATGATTGCATTTTCAAAACTAAACGTCACTTCAACAAGTATTAAGACGGCAGCAATAAAAAGTGCTTCGACGCTCATGAAGCCTGCGACGGCGGCAAGACTCATGATAGTAAAAAGCCCGCTGAAGAAAAAAATTCTAAACGGATGTTGTTTGGGGAGATTTTTTGGCATACAAGTAAGTATAACGGGTATAAGGACTTTTCACCATCTGTTACACTACCTGTAGTTATGCGACTAATAGATTCTACTTCGAAGCACCATCCATTACACAAACGACGACGTTCAATTGATGTGCCGCTCGGTACACAACGGTTCTTAGCTGCCTTTGAAGGAATCGAGGGTGGCTTTGCAATTGGAGCAAGTATTATTGTGGCTCTCGCAATTGCAGGCTTAGACCGAGATATATTGCTCGCTACTGCTATCGTGAGCATTGTAGTGAACGGCTATAACAGTTCGAGTGTCAAATATAGTAGTGAGCATTATCTCGATGAGTTGGATGGTCGCGAAAAGAAAAGCGCTTTCAAGCACTACTTTATTCCTGCCTTAATTGAATTCGCGTGCTATTTGCTCTTAAGTTTTATTTCAGTCCTGCCGCTCCTCTTCGTCCCAGATCCACTTGCCGCAGCCTTGTTTAGTGTGACGATTACGCTATTTGTCTTGTTCATAGCGGGGATTTGGCGTGGCTTTATGCTCCACACAAACGGAATACGCGACGGTATTGAAACCGCAGTGCTAGGAATCGGTATTATCGGAGTCGGCGTTATTAGCGGGCTAGTTGTCAATTCGCTCTGAATTCAACCGTGCGATATAATAAGAACCATATGACAGAGTATTCGCTCGCCATAGTCTCAAATCGCTTACCCGTTAGTGTCGTTAAGAATGGCGACACCATTGAGTACCAAGCTAGTTCGGGTGGACTAGCAACAGCTATGTCATCGCTCGAGCAAGAAAACAAAATATGGGTTGGATGGCCAGGTATAGCGTCAGATGACCTCACCGAACAGGAACAACAAGATATTACGGAAGAATTAATTTCACAAGGGTACTATCCTGTTTTCTTGAGCTCTCAGCAGATTGAACTTTTCTACGAGGGATACTCGAACGACACGCTATGGCCTTTGTTTCACTACTTCCAATCGCTTACCCGACATAAGAATGAATACTGGGAGGCGTATCAACAAGTAAACCAACTTTATGCAGAAGCGGCTGCAAAAGTGGTTAATGAGAATGGATCAGTCTGGATACACGACTATCATCTAATGACGATGCCAGGAATGCTCCGTACATTACATCCAACCATTGCGATTGGTTTCTTCCTGCATATTCCGTTTCCGTCGTTTGAAATATATCGATTACTACCGCAACGCAAAGAAATTCTACAAGGCCTTCTTGGAGCTGACTTAATAGGATTTCACGTGTATGATTACGCACGTCACTTCTTGTCAAGTTGTTTACGACTGCTAGGTGTAGGCAGTCATAACGGCCAAATTGAGTTCGATGGTCGTACCGTTAAAATTGATGCATATCCTATTGGCATTGATTACAAGAAGTTTCTAGACACCGTTGCAGAATCAGATACAAAATCTGCAATTCAGTCTCT
>JAUPVA010000033.1 GCA_030917245.1 Patescibacteria group bacterium | reverse complement strand
TTTTTCAAGCGCACCACTGACCTCTGTACCAAGTACGTTTAATGCTTCAAAGAATATTATTATAGAGCCTACGAATGCCCCTAGTGGTCAATATTGCGTAAACGCTTACCATACTAAATATCCTAGCCTCCGTATGTCTATACGCACAGGTGCAACGCAACCTCAGGACGGTCTGTGCCCTTGGCCTGCATCGGGGAATACGATTGGTGGTTCAGTGCCAGCTGCGCCTACTAATGTCAACATAGCACTGGGATTTAATGAATGGACAGTAAGTGGCACTACCACATATAATTCGTCGACTAAGCATGTAGCAATGGGAACGAACGGAACAATTACCTCGCCAATGACAAGAGTTAATGGTGCCTCGAGCATCGCTATTAATGCCCAATTTTATGCAACGGCACAATCTGCCCAGGCGTCGCTTCAACCTAACGGCGGATGGCATATTAATATCGCGTACTTTGGAAGCGATGGCGTCACGCCTGTCCAGAATACCGCAGGCTACACAGCCAACGGTTGTGCGCGAACTGTACAATTAAGTAGCTGGAATTCTAGCCTCGGAGGCACTTGTTCATTTGCGCTAGGAAACGGAATTGAGTATACACGAGTGATATTCTACAGTTCGGCATCCGGATACTCGAGTACCGATCTACAGATAAGAAACCCTAGTTTTGTCATTAATTAGATCCACTATTGCGCCCTTTAGATTGAATATAGATATATAGTAGAGAGCAATGGAAGCTGAATTTCACAAAGGAAACCGTCAGAGGTTAGCGCTGAGCCTCGACGGGAGTATTTTTGTAGCGACTGCCTATTATAAATTGCAAAGCTCAAATGATGCGGCGCATGATTTTATTCAAGAGGCAAATTTTCTGTGGCTGACCGGTATTGAAGAATCGGGCTGGCGACTTGTTATCGATGGTGCTCGAGGAAAATCAATCTTGGTCAGTCCCGAAATGTCCGAAATGGCACGAATTTTTGATGGAGGACTTACCGACGAATCTGCACTCAGGCTGAGCGGGGCTGATGAGGTTATAACAAGCGACCAATTCGAATCGTATCTTCGCAATGTAGCCCGTAAGCACACGGTGGTATATACAATTAAGGACGTATCGAATCATGATTTTGTTCTTAATCCTGCCTTAGAAGATCTACACTCAGTTCTTTCGAGAATATTCACCTCTGTGCTGCCATGTAATGACGTACTTGCTCGATTTCGGGCAATTAAACAACCTGCGGAGATTGCAGCGATAAAAAAAGCCATCGTTACCACAATTCACGGATTCGAGAAGGTGAAGCAATCTATAAATGACATTTCGTTCGAATACGAGGTAGAGGCAATACTTGGATATGAATTTCGCAAAAAAAACGCAAAGCACGCCTACGCGCCAATTGTTGCGGCAGGTAGAAATGCATGTACGCTCCACTATGCAAAAAATGAGTCAAGGATCCGTGCCAACGAGCTTGTCCTGATTGACGTAGGAGCCAGAGTCAACGGATACGCGGCAGATGTGACACGTACCTACTTAAAAGGCACAGGAAGTAGGCGCCGCCGGGAGGTTCATCAGGCCGTGGAGGCCGCACATCATGATATTGTCGCGATGATTAAACCTGGCTTAGCGGTTAAGGACTATCTTTCGGCAGTCGATATTCGTATGAAGCAGGCTTTACGTGAAGTCGGCTTGATTCAAGACATACATGACGACAAAGCCTACAGGCGCTATTTTCCTCACGCAATTAGTCACGGGCTCGGCATCGATGTCCATGACAGCTTAGGCAAGCCAGAAGTGTTTCAAGAGAATATGGTGCTTACAGTAGAACCGGGCATTTATGTACCAGACGAGGGAATAGGTGTACGAATCGAAGATGACATTTTAATTACGTCGAATGGAAGCAAGAACCTGAGCGGGGCTTTGTCGACAGGAATGTAACAAGCCTGTATACTTAAAGGAATTTTATGAGGCGACAACTTGTTACATTTTTGCTTCGATGGCTGCTAAATTCGTTTGGATTATGGCTGGCTGTTCGATTGTTCGGGACCGGGTACGACGTAGGGGCTATCGATGCTGGTGCTGGTGTGTTTCTTCTGGCAGGTCTTATTTTTTCTATCGTAAATTCTATTCTGCGTCCAATTGTTATTGTGCTATCGCTGCCAGCAATCTTGCTAACTCTCGGATTATTTACTTTTATTGTTAATGGGTTAATGGTATACATCTCTCTGCTCCTCACGCCAGGTCTGCAGATGAAATTTTGGCACTCAGTACTGACCGGTATTATATTAAGTCTGATAAACTATATTGTAAGTAGCGCAGTAGAACTGCGATATGAATCAATCCGAAAGGAATCATAAAAATGGAACTTGGATCTATTCTGCAATTTGTCACTTTTGGCTCGGGTATTTTAATGATTGTAAGTATTTTGCTTCAGCAGCGAGGAGCTAGCTTGGGCGCCGGGTTCGGAAGCTCAGGAGAGCTGTACACAACTCGTCGCGGGTTAGATAAAAGCTTGTTTGACGCGACAATCGTGCTAGCGGTCATCTTTGTTCTATCAATTCTTGCCGGACTCCTACTGCCTGGCGTTAACGGATAGAGGGTTTAGGCAGAGGTGGCAGAAAAAAAAGATAATTGGAAACGATTCCAACGAATTTCGTTTGATTCCAAGGCCTTTTCAAAGCGGGCACAAAAAGCCGAAACAAATACGACCCGCCACGCTCATAAATTTGTTGTCGGCAAGCTCGATAGCCTGAGGAATGTAAAACAACAGGTCATAGCGTGGCTGGTGATTGTTGGCGTGCTTGTCGCTGCTGTTGCAGTGCAAATGTTCTGGAATCAGCAAACCTATCGTTCTGTGGCCTGGAAAGACGGCGGGACATACGCCGAAGCCGTCATGGGACCCCTCAATACACTGAACCCGCTCTATGCGTCTACGCAAGCCGAGCAGTCTGCAAGTAAATTATTATTTTCATCGCTGTATAGCTACGATGACACCGGTCATCTTCAGGACGATTTGGCTACATCTATGAATGTGACGCCCGGAGGTAAAGAATATATGGTGACGATACGTGACGATGTACTGTGGAGTGATGACGTTAAGCTGACATCGGCCGATATTGTATTTACGGTTAATCTTATGAAGTCAGCGGATGTTCGATCGGTAATGTACGGTAACTGGCAAGACGTTACCGCCGAGGCTGTAAATGAGCGAACGATTAAGTTTACCCTGCCCGCACAGTATGCATCGTTCCCTCATGCACTAACATTTGCTGTTCTTCCTCGGCATATACTTGAGGACATACCGCAAGGGTCTATACGGCAGAGTACGTTCAGTGTTTCTCCAGTCGGAAGCGGGCCGTTCACACTTCGATTGCTTCAAAATTCACCGGACGGTCGACATAAAATTGCAAATTTATCAGCTACTGATCACTATTACAAGGGCGTACCAAAATTAGCTCGCTTTGAGTTGCATGGCTATAACGATCAAGAAGATCTCCAGCGTGCTCTGCAAACAGGAGAAGTGAACGCCGCTGCTGGTACGAGTATTTCATCCGCAGAACTCCCTTCAACCTTCACGACAAAAGAATACCCAGTCAACAGTGGCGTATACGCATTGCTTAATTCTGACAGCCCTATCCTAAAAGATGGCAAAGTACGCCAGGCACTACAGGCCGGAACAAACACGGCCGAAGTACGAAAGGCTATTGGCTACAAGGTGCCCGAACTGTATTTGCCATTTGTGAGCGGCCAATTATCTGGAACCGACATACCTGCCCCGGTACCGTTTGATGCAAAGAAGGCAGGGGAGCTACTGGATCAAGCTGGATGGAAGCTTGCCCCAGGGAACACGGTTCGCCAAAATAGCGCAGGAACCCCTCTTGAGCTGTCTATAATCACTGTAAAAGATGGTACATATGAAAAAGTATTAGAGCGCATGGCGGGTCAATGGCGGCAGCTGGGCATAAAAGTAAATACGGAAATTAAAGACCCTGCCAACCCGACACAGGATTTTGTCCAGGCTACCCTTCAGCCGCGGGCATACGATGTGCTGCTGTATAAACTTGTTATAGGTGTTGACCCAGATGTCTACGCTTATTGGCATTCTTCACAAGCAACACGCTCTGGATATAATTTTGCAAATTATCGTAACAATATTGCTGATGAATCTTTAGCAAGCGCACGAACGCGCACAGAGCCAGAACTACGCAACGAAAAGTATAAGACGTTTGCTGAACAGTGGTTAAAAGATGTACCTGCAATTGGTCTTTATCAGTCTGTTATGCAGTATGTCTATCGTCCTAGCGTTCAACCGGACATGACGCTCACCGGCGTCCCTTCAGAAGCAGACCGATATAACAATGTTCGCTATTGGGCTGCCTCTCAGGCTCCCGTTTACAAAACACCGTAGACTCGGGTATAATATCATTTCATGCGGCGGTGGCGGAATTGGTAGACGCGCTAGCTTGAGGGGCTAGTGATCATTACGATCGTGGAGGTTCAAGTCCTCTTCGCCGCACCAATGAAGACGTTCCAGACAATACGAGTTGAAATAGCTCATTGACCTCTGGAACTTTTTCATTTTCTGGTGTTCCACCGTTTATTTCTGCGTAGCTTGGCATTTTGTCGAATAATACGCCAAAATAACGTGCTCGCAGTATCGGATTACTGTGGTCAATAAGCAAATCTTTGAGGTGTTCCACAAAGTATTTGATGTATGTCAAGATTGTCGGCATATCAACGCCTCCTTGCGTTTCTTGCTCGTCTTTGCGAGTGTCTAAATCGTTAATATGTTGCTCTACTTTCAGTAAGTCCTCCTCCATGTATTTAATCGCTGTTGGTGATGTAACCAACTTCATCTTGTCTACAATCACGCGTGCTTGAGCCTCAAGCTCCTCACGTTTCTTATCACGCATATCGCTTGCGTCCTGTACTTGCACTTGGCGTTGCTCCCATACGGTCTGAACGGCCTGTAATACCTCATCAAAGCGTGCAGGATCAACGATAAGGCGTTCAATGAACTGTCACCCTCCCCATATACTGAACACACCGTCTAGCTAGCAGATGGTAAAATACAGTTAAGTTGAAGGGAGATTCCGTATGCCTGTCGGCAAACATGTTGAACAGCAAATTAAGGATGAGATAATTTTTAAGATTCGTGACGGCGGCCTCAAAGTAAGCGAAGCCGCCGACCAGTATGGCATTAGCAGCAAAACCATCTACGCCTGGCTGCGCGCTGGAGTGGTGGACGGTAATCGCAATCTCATCCTGGAGAACAACCGCCTCAAAAAAGAGCTCGAGCAAGCCTACCGGGTGCTTGGCCGGCTTACGGCCGAGACCCAGCGCCCAAAAGAATAGCCGCCCTGGAAGAGGTCGATCCTGGGTGGCGCAAACAGTACAGCCGCCTCCTTGGGTTAGGGCGCACCAGCTACTATGTCCGCCCTTCAAAGCGGGTGGAGCGGGACGCTGAAGCCATACGAGCTTTACGAGCGGCCCATGAGCTTCACCCGTTTTACGGCGTCGACCGTTTAGCCATCCATCTCGGTTGGAATAAAAAGAAGACACGACGCATCCGCACCCTCGCCGGCGTATCTGTGCCAACCCCAACCAAAAAGCGCCGTAACGGCAGGACGGCAGCAGCAGAGATTGCCGCCCCACCGAACGCCTTGCAACGCTACGCGAAGTTCCGCGACGAGCTGCGACCCTGGGCGGGCCTCAACTATGCCGGCATGGTTGACGCACATGCTTGGGTGCAAGATTTCACCTACCTGTGGTTCGAACGCCGCTGGCACTATCTAGCTGTCGTACTGGATCTCAAAACACGGCGAGTTGTCGGCTGGCGGCTCGGCACGAGGCACACGAGCGAGCTGACGCATGAAGCGCTCTTGGACGCGCTCAGCAAACATCCCGCGCCGGCAATCCTGCATAGCGACCAAGGCTCGGAATACCTGAGCTACAAACACCAGGAGTTATGCGACAAGATGGAAATCCAACTGAGCGCAAGTAACAGGTCTAGCCCGTGGCAAAATGGGTTCATGGAACGCTGGTTTGGCGGTTTCAAGCGTGAGACAGGCAGCCTTGCGTGCTACAAAGATCTCGCAGCGCTCCATGAAGCGATCGCTATGCAGATTTACTATTACAACCATCACCGTATCCACAGCGCGCTAAGAATGAGCCCAGCGGCTTACGCCGCCCGGCTCAAGGAACGAGACAAGGTGTTCGTTAAAGGGGGAGGTTGACA
>JAUPVA010000032.1 GCA_030917245.1 Patescibacteria group bacterium | reverse complement strand
TTTCCCTTCGTGCTGGCAATACAAATGAACAGGGCGCTATTCTCGAAGCAAGCATTCGACACGTCAACTCTGTTGAATCGCCTAGTATTTTTTCAACTACTTTCATACAGCAGCTTATCCGTCGCCAGCAGATTACTGGCAATTTTGTTTCGACTTCTCTCAATGAACTCCAAGCCGAGGAAACTTCTATTGAAACAGAGTCTGGTGACATAATCATTCATGCCATTAAGGGTCGAACTATAGGCAGTCGGGAGAACAAGGCCAGTAAACGAAATCTGCTCCGAATTAGCGCGCTCCTCGACGAGCATACCGACCCACGACTCGTCAGTAACTTACTTCGTACGTGAGGTGACTGTATTGATATACTCGCGTCGTATCCACTTGGTAAGCGATCCACACTCTCGGAAGAAAAAATCAATATTTCGCTTTCGCGACTTTCGTTCACTGATGATTCGCTCGATACCATGATATGGCTTGAGGATTATACTGCAGCCGCAGCCAAATCCGAAATGACTTTTCCGCAACCCGATTACTCAGACCTTGACCTCACGGCTATATCTGAAGCTGCGAAAGGCGACTATGATATCTTCTCAGCTGCGCTCGCTGCCAATGCGCTATCAGCACAAAGAATTTATGGTAAAACCGGTATCATGCCGCCGTTGGGAACTCAATCGCTCGTTGAGACATTGCAAGCCATCCGATTAGCCGCAGAATTGTAGCGTCTCCACTTGTCACTGCTCATCACAGTAGGTATAGTTGTCAATTATCATGCTATACCGTTCGCGCGACTTTCAAGAGAGTATCCCGCCTCGCATCATGGGCAGCGAAACTGAATACAACGTTCAGAACATGACCGATGAGATGAATCTGATGCCATATCTGGATGATGATACGTATTACCGCGAGACGGGCCGCGATGACGGTACTGATGTATGGCTACAAAATGGTGCACGGCTATACGTCGATTGTGGAGGACTTCTGGAGTATGCCACACCTGAGGTCTTATCTGCGCAAAGCCTATTAGAGCACGAACGCGCAGGCGAAGAAGTCGTCAGAGACGTTGCTAATCAGATGCAGCTAAATGTTCCCGGAGCGACAGGTAGCCGTAATGCCGTTTATAAGCGCTCCGGCTATGATATCCCTGGAAGATCTCGACAAACCGCAGGTCACCACGAAAATTACACATGCGGAATACCCGATGTTTCTGGTCTTAGCGATAAAAGCTCGCATCCACTTCATCGCGCATTGCAGTCCTACTTATCGACAAGGCAGGTCTGGGCGGGTGCGGGCATGCTGCGCAACGGCTACTACGCGCTTGGGCAAAAAATGGATACAATCGACTTTTCAGCTCGGTCAAAAACCACGCATGAAGGCAGCAAAATGGCATACGACATACGTCCTTTTAATAACATATCCCATTTAGAAATCCGCACTTCCGACGGAAACATGATGGACTGGGCGATCTTACAAAAATACGCCTTTACCTCACTCGTCATCCGAATGATTGAGCATGGTGACTTTCCGGATCGTTTACTCATTGACCGAGGAACGGCAAGTAGTCATTTCCAAAGAACCAACGACAATCAGCGCATCAACCTCAATGATAGTTATGTAAAACCGGCTTCGCATCAGCGCATGATTGCACAGGCAGCCATCGATTTTATTGATAGTCATCCAGAAGTACCAGCCGAAGAACAAAAAGCAGCCCTTGAAGTGTTTACAGCTTGTGCTCAAATTGAATCACTCGATGAATCACTCTACGGCGCCGACCAGCTTGCAGACCGCCTCGACTGGGCAGCGAAACTGACGATGCTCAGAAGTCGCGGAATCTATGAAATTACAAATCTCAATTCGGCAGCCCTGATGCTCGACCTCAGGTGGGAAGACATAGCCGTCAATGGCTTAGCGCGCGCTTGGAATAAAGCGACACCTGGCTCTATGCTTGCAACACCGAGTGCAATAGAATTATCACGCCTGCTGCCACCTCCAACCCGGGCAATGGCTCGCGTAGCACTCCTTGAAGAGGGCAGTACG
Source organism: Patescibacteria group bacterium (assembly GCA_030917245.1). GTDB lineage: Bacteria > Patescibacteriota > Saccharimonadia > Saccharimonadales > Saccharimonadaceae > UBA1020. The sequence continues at coordinate 8,628 of JAUPVA010000032.1, read as the reverse complement.
TGTCACGACGATTTTAGAACTATTAACTGGGGTGCCGTTGAAGGCGAAAGAGGCTACATTTCGTTGCCAGACCCGTACCAAACAAGTGTATAGCGCTAGCCGACGGCAATAACTTCGGCTTGAACAGCTCGACGGAAATAATCATCGTGACTCACGTAGAGTATCGCTCCGGCATATTTTGCCAGTGCCGTTTCAAGCTCTTCAATACTGGGGAGATCTAAATGGTTTGTCGGTTCGTCTAAGATTAACAGTTGTGGGTCATTGGCGAGCATTGCAATAATCTGGAGTCGCGCTTTTTGACCACCAGACAGCTTACCAACGGGAATGTGCCCGTCCGCTTCAGTAAAAAGGTAGTCGTGCATCAGGTTTCGAATCTTTGTTTCAGAAATCGTCAATGCTCGATCCAAATACGTCCGTTCAATAGCTTGCTTAAGAGTAAGTGCAAAGTAATCAGGTGATACCTCTTGTTCGTAGACGCCAACCCTGACCTTAGTATCGATCGTCAGCTCACCTTCATATAATGTCGAGTCAGTTAAGCCGAGCAAGCGTTTGATGATAGTTGTCTTACCGGCACCGTTGCGACCTCGTAACTCGGCGGCCTCTCCCTCACGAAGATCAATATTAACATCTCTGAATAACGGCGTATCATAGCCAAGGCTTAGTTTTGCAGCGCGAACAAGCACATGACTTGAGCGGGATTCTTCATCCTTCATATTCATTTTTATATTACGCGCTTTAAACTTTGCGTACTGGCTGGCTACTTTATAATTTAGATTCTCGGCTGACTCTTTATCAATCCAGAATGTTGGTTTTTCTTTGGCTTGCAGAGAGGACAGCTCGGCTCGCGAAACCTGCTCGAGTCGCTTGAACTTCTGGATAGTTTGCGGATTACGAGATTTTTCTTTCAGTCGCTGATAGTCAATAACTTTTTGCTTCAAATTAACTATACGCTTCTCGATCAGCTCGAATTCATTCATTGCCGTACCTGTCGAATGAGCATTCTGTTTCAAGTAAGCGTCGTAGTTTCCTTTAAAACTTTGGCTGCCGCCATCTTTTAGCTCAACAATTCTGTCGACTTGCTGCAGCACGTCTCTATCATGCGTAATAACCAACATAGCTTCTGGCGCTGAATTCATCCATTCAATAAATTGCTTTTTTGCCACAAAGTCCATATGGTTTGTCGGCTCATCGATAAGTGCGAGATCGGCCTTTGAGTGCATGATCTTTACTACTTCTACCAGTCGCTTTTGACCACCCGAAAGGGAAGAGAACGCTCGGTGAGCGATGTTTGGCAGCTGGAACGTTTCCAGTTCACGCTCTATATCTCCTTCAATCTGATAAAACCCCTTATCGTCAAATCGCTGGAGTGCGGTAGTGTATGTTTCGATTTTTTTCATGTCGTCACCCATAGTCTCAGGGTAGGTTTCAATAATATGCGACAGTTCTTGGTACTCTGGAAGTCCCGCTAGGACGTATTGCAAGACAGTGGTTTCACCGAGATCGTGGTGCTCCTGAGCGGTTGAAACAACCTGAACGCCGCGGCTAAATATTACTTCGCCTTCGAAATCTACGTCTTGACCTGCAAGCATGCTAAAAAGGGTACTTTTACCAACACCATTACGGCCAATCACCCCGACTTTTTCTTTATCATCAATCGAGAACTTCACATTAGACATGAGGAGCTTTGGTCCGAACGACTTTTCGGAAATGGAGATGTCAGCAATCATATCTGTTAATTGTATCATGAATCACTTTGACACTATTGACAATAGTAATATTATTTGCTATTATATATTTATATTCTGATGCATCCGAGTATCGGAACTTATCAAGGAGTACCTTATGCAACTCAACGCGCAACAGGCCGCCCTCGCCATCAGTTCCGGCATTCTGGGCATCAACCTCGGCGCACGCGCCATCAACACGCTGGCATCCGCTGGCTCGAGTGGGGGACTGTGGTTCCTTGCCGTCCCTGCGGCAGTCCGCGCGTCTCAGGCTGTCGTGGTCGGATCGGTGGCTCACGCTGCCTACAAGCGCCTGATCGCCTGACCCCGCGCACGTCGCTATTCTGCGGCCCCCAAAACGGCTCCCGAAGTTTCTGACTTCTGGTAGAGCCACTTCGGGGGCCGTTTCAATTTTTGCTATACTTCTAATAATGTCTCGTTCAAAAAATGATGTTGCCTACTGGAAGTATCACAACCCAACGTTACCGACCTGCGTGTTTATCCACGGCTTTACCGGCAGCCACGAAGGGTTCCAATATATTATTCCTGAATTAAAAAAATACCATATCATCGTACCTGATTTACCCGGCTTTGGTGAAAGTAAGCTTGGGCTCGAGTCGTTTACGATCGACGAATTAGCAAATAGTGTAAACAATTTCATCCGGGACTTACAATTAAAAGAACCGCCTTATATTATCGGTCATTCAATGGGCGGGCTTGTCGTGGCTAGCATGTTGGCTCAGGCTCCCGAGCTATTCAATCCCAAGGCAGTGCTCGTAAGTCCTGTTGCAACCAAGGTAAATTACCTCGATTCGCGTAAGATAGGGGAATTCTTAGGAAGACTACAGTTCTACCTTGGCAAAACTGTCCCAGGCGCTGGTCCAAGATTAGTGAAAAGCCGGCTTATTAGTCGCATTTCAACGGCCATCATTCTGACAGCGAACCAGCCAAAACTAAAAAAACAAATTCGCGATCATCATTTTAAGAATCTCGATTATATTTCAAGTATCGATTTTTACTATCAGCTTCACGTCAATATTAACAAAAAAGGTGCAGTAGATTACGCGCCAGAGCTTAATAAAAAATTCACCATACGAATTATTACTGGCGACAAAGACAATGTCGTGCCCCTTGCGACAGAAAAAAAGTTGCATCAAGCATTGTCAGGTTCGGAGCTACATATTATTAGAGGAGTAGGGCATTTATTGCACTATGAGCGGCCTAAAGAAGTCGCTGAGGCAATTCGCGAGTTTTTGTCGCGATAACATGAGCGTATATATCTTCGAATTGTTCGAGCGTATGGTTCATATCGTGCGTAGCGGCAATCTTCAGACTTTCTTTAGCGAATTTCGCCCGTAAATTGTCGTCTTCAATAAGTGTCAGTAATGCCTCAGCCATCTGTTCGTCATCGTCCTTCTCACACAAGAATCCATTGCGATCAGTCTGACACAGTTCGTACACAGCGCCAGCATTTACCGCCACGACGGGTTTACCACTCGACATAGCTTCAAGCGCGGCAATACATTGAAGCTCGGCAGGACTCGGCATTGCGAACACGTCGCCGACCTTATGTAGTTCAACAATTTCGTCGTCTGTCACTCGACCGGTAAACGTTACGCTATCGTGAATACCAAGCTCATATACATGATTTTCAAGTCGTTCGGAGTCGGTGCCGCCTCCAACAATTACAAGATGAACCGGTTTTTGCGTCCGCTCCAAAACCGTGCTAAAGGCATCAATCAGCACATGAATATGTTTTTCACTGTCCAAACGGCCAACATACGTCACGACCAGACGATCTTTTGGAATCGAGAATTTTTCGTAAATCGCAGCATTGGGCTTCGTCGGCGTAAAACGGCTCAGATCAATACCGTTTGAAACCGGCTTGATGGGTACGTCTGGTAAGTCGGTGCGACCCGCTGCCAACATGTCAATTGCCGCTTGGGTCGGCATAGTAATATAGTCAGCTTTTTTATGGAACCGCGCACCATACTCGGTTATCAGGTAGCTCAATTGTTTAGAAACCGGCGCCAGCATACGTATGTTTTCTAGCAGGTTATCTGGAATAGCGTGATTCGTCGTTACGACGGGTATATTATAGCGCTGAGCATACCGCATAGTGGCCTGACCAATGCCAAGAAGCATTTGAATATGCACTACGTCTGGCTCAAATTCTTCAATAATTTTTTTCACTTCACGTTGTGGCGCAACCGATATTCGGAAATTTTGGTACAACGGGAAGGGGACCGACATCGTACGTTTTACGACATGGTTACCGTCATACTCTTCGCTACTGCGCCCTGAACGACGCTGGCTAGGCGCAATGACTATCACTTCGTGCCCGCGATCTGCCATGCCTTTTGCAAGGTTGCGACTAAACGTCGCCACACCGTTGATAGTCGGCCAGTGTAGGTCGGCTGCGATGAGGATTTTCATATAGGCTCCATTATACCATCACGCATACAATACTCCGCTTCGTGGTATCCGCTATACTGTAAACACGTATGAAATTATTTTTTGACGCCCGCTATATTCGGACCGATTTTCACGATGGTATTAGTCGCTATTCCTACGAACTCGCTCATGCAGTTGCCCGGCAGTCAAAGAACGTGACATATATCGTGTCTTCAGATGAACAAGCCGCCATGCTACCCGACAGCGCCAAGGCGGTAAAAATTCACAAAGTCGACTCATGGAGGGAACCGTTCACGAGCATGCGACTCAACCGCTTTGGTCCGACCGTAGTTTTTAGTCCTATGCAAACAATAGGAACACTCGGCAAACGCTTTAAGCTCATCTTAACCTTGCACGACATGATTTATTACGCGCACCGAACTCCTCCTACGTCAGCCAAGGGGATTATTCGTCTACTGTGGCGTTTGTTTCACCTGTCATATTGGCCTCAACGGATTATTCTTAATCGGGCCGACACTGTCGCAACAGTTAGCCAAACCTCTAGTGACGAGATTGCCCATGCAAGACTGACTAAACGCCCACTCGTGGTTATTTCTAACGCTGCTCGTGACTTATCGCCACTCTTAAAAAAGCCCGTAACTCAGCACAAAACACCTCCGAAGAATCTTATCTACATGGGAGCGTTTTTGCCCTATAAAAATGTCGAAACGCTTATTTCTATGATGCGGCACTTGCCGGGCCGCACGCTACACCTCTGCAGCAAAATATCTCATGAGCGTAGAGCAGAGCTTCAACGACACATACCGCGCGATGCGAACGTTATTTTTCATGATGGCGTCAGTGACGACGTGTACGCCGGACTGCTTGCCGACGACGCGGTTATGGTCAGCGCGAGCCGAGCGGAAGGATTTGGCTTGCCTTTGGCAGAGGCACTTAAGCTCGGTGTGCCGTGCGTCGTCAGCGACCGACCTTTCTTTCGAGAGATTGCCGGCGATGGGTCAGCCGTTTTTGCCGACCCAAACGACGCAGAAAACTTTGCACGCGGCGTTCAATCGCTGGACGATCTCGCGGAGCGTACTTTACGATCAAAAGCAGGCGTCGTTGCCGTAGACCGATTTAGCTGGGACGAATCTGCACGCGTGCTGTTGCGTACTACAGATTCTCTAACGCGTTAGCATTCGTGAAACAAGTGTAATTACTGGCATTGCCATTTTATCTTTTTTCATCTCGGCGCTGGTATCAATCGTTGCCATAAACCGCTCGTCGGTAAGCGCGGTGAGTGGTATGTCCGGGAGGATGTAGCGCGGCGCACCCGCGGGGGGGACGATAGGCTGAACACTTCGAGTCCGGTCGGCTTCATTACGAGATACGATCTGCTTTACCAACTCATCAACAGCCGCCTGACGCTCACTATCTAATGAATCGTAGAACATGTCAGCATAGCCTAACGTTCGGCGCGCACCAACAATAGGGTCGCACACAAAGTAAAGCCCCATGACAAAATTGCATAGGCCTTGAGCCTCAAGTCGAACACCTACTTCTTCAAGGGCTCGACCATCTAGCAGAACGACGTCGTAGCGCTCATTACCGGCATCTCGAAGCCATTTTTTTAGCAATTCGTCTTTGAAAACTTGGCTTAAGGGTCGCGCACCAATCTTGGCACTACCAACGCTCACTTCATTGGTATACAAAATAGCATCGCGATCTATCTTTTGCATATGATACACAGCCTTAACGAACTGGACACATTCTTCGGCCGACCTATCATCACCCAAGAATGCATCTATTGCATTCGGGTCATCTACGTCAACTCCTCGATTTGTCGCAGCTACAACCAGACAACGAAACACTTGCCCGGCGTCAATTAACATAACTTTCATGCCAAGCTCGTCACGAATATGGTCTTTTACTAATTGAACAATAGTACCCTTACCACTGCGAGCTTCGCCATCGAATGTGATGAGCTTTGGTAAGGGAAGAGGAGTAGTCACTAGTCTTCACTATAGCAAAAGTGCCTAGAAATGACGAAACCGCCCCAACGAATGAGGCGGACTCTCATTTCATTATATAACGTTAGTTATTAATTGTCAATGGTTCGTATCTGTTACAATAGTAAAACCATGGCCGGTAATAAACGAAAGAAGATTAGCCCAACGACCGTCGTTAATCGACGGGCGCGCTTTGATTATGCTCTCGGTGACGAAATTGTTGCCGGCATTGTTTTGACCGGACTTGAAGTTCGAGCTGCTCGCGACGGCCACGTTCAACTCAAGGGAGCTTTTGTTACAGTCAAAAAGAATGAGCTTTGGCTAAACAACGCCAGTTTTAGTCTCAAGTTAAACGACAAAACAGCTGAGTCGCGTTCCGTAGACACATCGGCGCGTAAGCTGTTAGCGAGTCGCCGTCAAATTGATAGCTTTGTTGCGAGTAAACAGCAGGGTATGACGATTGTTCCTACCAAAATTCTCACCAGCGGCAAATACATTAAAGTCGTTATAGCGCTTGGAAAAGGCAAAAAAACCTACGACAAACGAGAAACCATTAAACGACGAGACCAAGATCGTGACACGCGACGAGAAATGAAACAAGCATAAAATAATATTTTGCTATTGAACAGGCCGTCCGCACATCATCCTGTGAATCAGGAGAGTGCGGACGGCCTTTTTGCCAGTCCGACTAGAACGATCGGTCTGGGCCAGCGCCTCTGAATCGGGTGCCGGCGCGTCGTCCCGTCGCTTGATTCTCGCCTCGACGGTGTCGCTTCAGGTACAACAAGTAATCATGTCCCACCTTGCGGAAGGCCACGACAATCTGCTCGTGATCGTCGCCGAATTTGTTGTTCTCGACCTCAAAGAGCCAAGTGCCGTACCCGCTCCCTTCGATCTTTCGAACGACGGACTGAGCAGGCATGTCGATGATCTGGTGACAAGATTCGTCACTTCGACCATTAATCACATCCTCAGCGCTCTTTCCGAGAAATTGGAATCGTCGAGCGGTTCCAAGTCTGGCTGTTGACCCCTTACGGCGAACACTGTGGAGCGTATTCAGCAACCAGTGACCATCCTCTGTTCCGACAATGGTGTTTCTTAGCTGCTCCGCATCCTCGAGTTGTCGTCGAGTAGCAACGGTCTGTGCAATCTGCTCCGCCCGCAGAACAAAGCTTGTCTCTGACGGTGACACATTTACTCCTGGGTATCGATGGACTGGACTTATACCATTATACCCATTCTTCTGCGATACGTAAGGGGCGTCAAGTATACTTGTACTATGAAATTATATTCGTGGAATGTGAACGGAATTCGGGCTGTCATAAATAAGGGGGCATTTGATTCGTTTATTGCGTCGCATGACCCAGACATACTCTGTCTGCAGGAGACTAAGGCATCACGTGATCAAGTTGAAATTGACTTGCCACAATACGAAGAACACTTCTTCTCGGCGGTAAAGAAAGGCTACTCGGGAACTGCTATCTTCACCAAGCAACCAGCACTTCGCTACATTGACGGCTTTCCATCTGACATAATCAAAGCGTTTAACGTAACCGGAGATACGTATGGTAATCCGAATGACGAAGGTAGGGTAATTGCCGCCGAATTCGCCGATTCTTGGATTGTAACCGTATACACCCCCAACTCTAAAGGCGATCTGAGTCGACTAGCATTACGCTACGACAGCTGGGACCGAGCATTCTTGACCTACATGAAGCAGCTCGAGGCGACAAAGCCAGTTCTCTTCTGTGGCGACTTAAACGTGGCTCATCAAGAAATAGACCTGGCAAATCCAAAGCCAAACATTGGCAAACACGGCTTTACAAACGAAGAACGAGAGCGCTTTGATGACTTCTTAGCAGCCGGCTTTATAGACACGTTCCGAGCGGCCTATCCTGACCAAGCTGGCGCTTACAGCTGGTGGACTCACTGGGCTAACGCCCGGGCCCGAAACATTGGCTGGCGAATTGACTACTGGCTAGCAAGTGATTCACTTGCAGACAAAATCAAAAATCCTCAAATCCACCCTGACGTATTAGGAAGTGACCATTGTCCGGTCAGTATTGAGCTCGATGTCTAAGTTTCAAGACTTCCTACAGCATAAGACGCTGGTTATGATTGTCGGGCCGGCCGCAATTGGTAAGTCTACTCTCATGCGTACAGTGTCCAAGCTCGATACACGTTTTGGCTATGTCCGCTCGTTTACGACCCGACCCGACCGGGGTGACGGGCAGACTACCTATCGGCATATCACCAACGGTGAGGCAGATCAAATCAAGACATCTGGCGAAGCGATTACGTTTCTTGAACATCCGACAACTGGAATAATTTACGGAACCGATGCCGCAAGCTACTCTGCTGAAATAAATTTGCTCGATACCCTGGCTACCACTGTCAATCTTTATCGTTCACTCCCGTTTAAGCGCACAATTACCATCAGCCTGACGGCAGATCCAGACGATTGGGAAACTTGGCTGAGGGCACGGTATCCGGTAGCAAGC
>JAUPVA010000031.1 GCA_030917245.1 Patescibacteria group bacterium | reverse complement strand
TAACGTATAATTCTAGTATGAAAATGGCCGACAAGCGCAAGCAAGACCGTCCCCGCGAGAAGCTTGTCGAGTACGGCCCAGAAAAACTCTCCGACATTGAACTTCTGCAGGCCTTGATTGGTAGTGGCAATGCGCAAGCGGACGTCACGAAGATAGCACGCGACATTGCCAAGCTGCTCAAACGAGACCGCGTCCTTACTATAGATAGTCTGAGGTCTGTAAAGGGAATTGGCCCGGCTAAGATGACCGAACTGCTGGCCAGCTTCGAGCTCGCTAAGCGCTATGTGCTCGAACCAGACCGGCCCATTATCGATTCGCCGGAAAAAGCGGTCGAGCAGTTGGCCGACATCCGCGACAAGAAGCAGGAATACTTTGTATGCCTGACACTCGACGGCGCCAACCGGCTTATTAATAAGCACGTCGTAACTATCGGTACGCTTACTGCCAGCCTAGTTCATCCGCGCGAAGTATTCGCGCTCGCCATCGAAGATCGCGCAGCTAGTATTATCGTGGCGCATAATCACCCAAGTGGAAGTTTGACAGTTAGCGAAGCGGACAAAGGTGTAACTAAGCGCTTGAATGATGCAGGCGACATACTAGGTATCGATGTTATTGATCATATAATCGTTTCCGCTTTAAATTACGTTAGCACTATTTAACCTGCAGTAGAACTATGTGTGTATTGACTTTTACAAATATGTTAGTTAATATGATGACATGAGAAAACTTGGCGACTTAGTTGAGATACGATCGGGCTATACATTTCGAAGTGCGATTGATTCATTTGCCGCTGGCGATACTGAAGTAATTCAGGCGAAAGACCTCGGTATCGACTTTGGGTTCGCTGCTCGCCCCCGAATATTATTCACAGGAGAGAGTAGGCACTTGCTACGACCTGGTGAAATTCTCGTCTCGGCACGTGGCTTCTCAAAAGCGGTTTTATTTCAGGACAAGGAGTTAAAAGCGGTTGCATCTTCCTCACTCTTTGTGCTGACGCCAAAGAGTAACTCCATTAATTCAGAATTTATAACAATGTTTTTTAACTCAAGTGTCGGCATGAAGGCTGTGTTCGAGCTCTCTTCCGGGGCAGCGCTTAAGTCGATTACTAAAGATAACTTGGCGCAAATTGTCATACCAGAAATTCCACCCGGTCAAGAGCGAGCTCTCGGTAGAGCGGTGCAGGCTCTCGATGAATACCGATCGGCCATTACCAAAAAAGAAATATACCTTGACCACATACGCGAAGCGATTATCACTAAAACCCTTAAGGAGGCAGCTAAATGACCAAAAAGTATACCCAATCCGAATTGAATGACTTGCTCTGGGATGCAGCCAACTCTTCACGGGCGAGTGTCGACGCAAGTATCTACAAAGATTATGCGCTCGCACTACTGTTCTTTAAATACCTCGGTGACAAGGCAAAAGTTGAACATGAAAAGTTAAAAGAGCGCTTTGGTGACGACGAGGCGCGTATTGATGCCAAGATGAAGACCTCGCGTTTCTATCTGCCACCCGGCAGCTCGTTTGACGAGGTATACAAGCGCATCGAAGATGACAACATCGGTGAAGTGATCAACATCGCACTTAAATCTATTGAAGAGCATAATGCTGCTAAGCTTGCGGGTGTATTCAGCGGGATCGATTTTAATAACGAAAACATTCTTGGTAAGCCGCAGCAGCGTAACAAGATGATTCGCCACTTACTCGATGATTTTAAGAAAATTGATCTGAGCGAAGTCAACGAAGATATTATCGGCAACGCATACATGTTCCTTATCGGTAAGTTCGGTTCGCAGGCAGGTAAAAAGGCGGGAGAGTTCTTTACGGTTACATCCGTAGCAGCACTTGTCGCACGACTCGCTCGTCCTCGTCCGGGTGACCGCATTGCCGACCCCGCCGTGGGATCAGGTGGTCTGCTTCTGCTTGCTGGTGAAGAGGTAAGAAAGCAAGGCAGCACTAACTTCGCACTCTACGGCCAAGAAGCGACCGGCTCTACCTACCAATTAGCACGTATGAACATGTTCCTACATGGTATGGACAGCGCGCATATTGAATGGGGTGATACGCTCAACAATCCGCTACTCGTTGAAAACGATGGCTTGATGAAGTTCGATACGCTTGTGGCAAATCCTCCATTTAGTCTGGCGAAATGGGGTGCTGAAAACGCCGAGAGCGATCCGTACAAGCGTTTTTGGCGCGGCGTTCCGCCGAAGGACAAGGGTGACTACGCATTTATTAGTCATATGGTCGAAACGCTTAAACCGCGCACCGGTCGCATGGCGGTTATCGTACCGCACGGAGTATTGTTTCGCGGTGGGTCTGAGGGCAAAATCCGTAAGCAATTGATCGAAGAAAATTTGATCGATGCTGTCATTGGTCTTGCGCCAGGCCTGTTCCAAACAACCGGCATCCCAGTGGCTATCCTCGTTATTGACCGAGCACGCGAAAAGGGTGGCGAGCGCGAAAATGATAAAGACATACTTTTCATAGAGGCATCCAAGCAGTTCAAACAAGGCAAGGCGCAGAACTCACTCGAGCCAGAGCACGCCGACAAGATCTTCGATACCTTCATGACTCGCCAAGATGTTGAAAAGTTCGCCCACGTTGCTGCCCCAGATGAGGTGAAAGAAAACGACTACAACCTCAACATCACCCGCTACGTCGACACATTCGAAGAGGAGGAAGAGGTCGATATCGCCGCTACTATCAAAGCTATCGAAGACCTCAATCCCCAGCTCGAAAAGCTCGAAGAACAAATGAAACACTATCTGAGAGAGCTTGGGATCAAATAGCATGGAAAACTCCCTGCCAAACTACGCATTTATCGACAGCCAAAACCTCAATCTTGGTGTGCGTTCTCTTGGCTGGAATTTAGATTACAAAAAATTTCGCCTGTACCTCAAAAACAAATACAATGTCAGCGAAGCATATCTGTTTATAGGCAAAACTGACGGCAACCAAGATTTATATACGAGCTTACAGCAAGCTGGTTATACGCTCATCTTTAAGCCTACCGTGGCGTACTACGAAAACGGCAAAAAGACTATGAAAGGTAACGTTGACGCAGAGTTGGTGTTGTACGCATCCGCCAAGTTATACGACGACTACGACAAAGCTATCATTGTTAGCGGTGACGGCGACTTTTACTGCCTAGCGGAATACCTAGAGGAAAACTCTAAATTGCTCCGTATCATCACGCCGAACCGTCGCTACTCCAAGCTACTGAGTGGGTATCGCAGCTACATTACTAGTCTCGAACCACTCCAAAGCAAACTCGAATATCTGAAAAACAAAAAACCGGCTCGTGCGGTCGGTCGAAACCTTAGGCAGAGCCGGAAAGCGTCTCAGAATGTGCGGTCGGTCGAAACCTTAGGCAAGCCAAGACATGGTGATTCACCTGTAAATATAGCAAAAAATCGCCAAAAAAGCAAGCCTTCGAGCAATGAGCGAGGCAGAGTATGAGTTACGATAAAGCCCAAAAACCAGTCACTCGCGAAGAACTAGAGCTAGCGGTGCAGTCATTTGAGCAAATGGACGGCATGGCAAAATATGCGCAGATGATGGAAAGCGCCATGAATATGATGCGCGATCATTTTGACATGACCGAGCGTGCGCTCAAAATGGTACAATCACTCCACGAAAAGCAGTTACAGGGTATCGATCACTGGATTGATATGTGTAAGTTCTTGTTGCCGCTATTCGTAGCTATAGCAACAGCTGGTCTGACACTCGACAATATTGCAACTTTCAATAGTCAGATCGCTACCATCATTGGTTCGGTTGGTTTTTTGGTATTTTTTGCCGGGCTATTTAAGCTATCGCAGAAGCGCCAGAAACTGCTGAGCAAACAAGAAAAAGATATCGAAAATCTCCACAAGACATTCCAAGAGGGGCAGGAGTTGGTAAATATCTTGAAGGCACAGGCGCAAGACGAACGCGGTGAGATGACAGACGATAAGATGCGCGAACAGCTAGAAAAAGTGTTGAGTGCTTTGAAGAGGACTAAAAATGAATAATACAAGTACTGTATGGACAGCTCGAGAAACTTCTTCTTGGGGCGTAAATGACCCAGATATTTGGCGACCTTATATTCTGCCGAAAGAACTGGTCAAATATCTCGACGCCGATGAAGAAGTAAAAGATAAGGCAAACTTTGCTGCCGACAGAATAAAAGATGAGCTCGAAACCGCACTCGCGCACTTTCAGACGATCACAACAGACGAATTCACGACTTTCAACCTTAGCCGACAACGCGCTGCTTACGAGAGTTTATATAGCGACCTGTGGACACTATATAAAGACCGCTCGCAGCAATATCTCAAAGCCATTGGTATCGACATCGGTTTTATGTTTGCTGAAGATAATAAAAATTTTAATAAATATACCAAGGTCTTCGTAGCTAATCACCCGGACAATGCTGATTTTGTTCAGTTCGCAAAACTTCAGCGAGATTCGTGGCAAAACGATTTGTCGAAAAATCGTAATGCACACGAGCATCATGGAGACTTACGAAAAGGAGTGAAGGAATTTGATAATCCGGCCGATGCCACACGTCTGTTTGCTCAGGTTTGCTGGACGATGGAGACTATCATAGCAAATCTAGTAAGCTGGAAGTTAGAAAAGCTGTGGAATGTGATAGAGAATAATCGCGAATCGACAGTATTTGATAGAGTAGAGCGGTTTACGATTGAACACGCATTTACTACACAGCAGCGGGAGAAAAAGAGATGAAGGATGATTTGAAAGATAAACTACGAGAGCTTGTTAACCAAGGCGTACGCCTACAGATTGCGATGCACAAAGAGCAAGGCTATCTAAGTGAAGGTCAGGAAGAAATAATAAAAGATTTCAAACTATCATTTAGTGAAGGTTATCAAGCTTGGTATTCGGAGTCGAAGGAGCTTGTGCGACAAGTATTGCCTAATCGATTAGATGACTTTTCGTCATTGTATAAGTCTACAGATAAGAGGAAGGGTGCAACGTACGAAAACTATACAGTATTTGACTATCTGTTGAATCTCACAAGGAGGATAGGGCTGGATACTGTAGTGAGTCCAGATGCTGCTATTCCAAAATTTACGCAGCAGTTGCTTATACTAAAATCAGCGTACGAACTTATTGATAGCAGGTTGATAGACTTAACTCAAGTTCTCCAGGCTGATTTATTCGATTCTGAAATAGAAGCCGCACGACATTTGAACAAAAATGGTTTCACACGTGCAGCTGGGGCGATGGCCGGTGTCGTAATTGAGTCGCACTTACAACAGGTCTGTCGCGACCATAATATCAAAATTACCAAAAAGAACCCAGGTATAAATGATTTAGCACAGCTTCTAAAAGATAGCTCTATTATAGACACACCTCAATGGCGTGGTATTCAGCAGATGGCAGATATACGCAATTTATGTGACCATAAGAAGTTGTCAGAGCCGACAAAAGATCAAATCACTGAACTGATTGATGGTACTGCAAAGATAATAAAGACGGTGTTTTAAAGATGACTAACTGGCAAATAAAAAAACTCGGTGATATCGCTCAAATCACAAAGGGCAAGGGCTTAAGCAAGGATGACATTGTTGATGATGGGAAATATCGGTGTGTTCATTACGGTGAGCTATTTACGAAATATAACGAAGTTATCAAAGAGGTAAGGAGCCGCACAAACCTATCCGATGGTATAGTCCTCTCGGCTGCAAATGATGTCCTGATGCCGACTTCAGATGTAACACCTAGAGGATTAGCAACGGCCAGCTCTTTGCCTTTTAGTGACGTCGTGATTGGTGGAGATGTTTTAATCATTCGACCGGATGAGGACATGCTCGATGGGCGTTTTTTTGCCTACTTCGTGGCGGGAGATAGACACGCCATCTTGCGCTTGACTACAGGCTCTACTATTTTCCATCTGTACGGGTCGGATATGAAAAAACTGAAAATAAAACTGTCCGAAAAACCAGAGCAAGAGCGGATTGTGGGGGTTTTGGAGGTTTGGGATGAGTATATCGAGAAGCTGGAGCAAAAGATTGCACTGAAAGAGCAGTTAAAAAAAGGCTTGATGCAAGAGTTATTTAACGGCAAAAGGCGAGTTAACAGCAGTGATAGCAAATGGGAATATACTACTTTAAGTAACTTTGCATCAAAATCAAAAAATGCAATTGTTGACGGGCCATTTGGTAGTCAAATGAAATTAAGCGAGTTTACCTCAACTGGTGTGCCTGTTATCGAAATGCATCACCTGAAAAACACATTTATAGAAAAACTTAGTCTTACAAGGTTTGTTAGCGAAGATAAGTTTAAAAGAGATTTAAGCCGCAGTGGTGTATGTGGCGGTGATATTATTATTTCGAAAACAGGGAGCTTAGGTTATCTTGGTTTAATGCCCGGAGGTGAGTCAGCCGTAATTACAAGTCGATTAGCAAAAATTACTATAGATCAACAAATGGCAGATCGACAGTTTGTCTTTCAGTACTTGAAGTATATGAAAATGATTGGTTACTGGGAGAGAATCGGACAAGGCGGTACTATGAAAATCTTATCGATAGATAATTTTAAAAAAATGCCTATTCCAAACATCTCGAAAAAGGAACAGGAGAAGCTTGCATCGATCCTAGATCTTGCCGATAAAGAGATTAAAGCTTTAGATGATAAAAGATCTCGTTTAGTTGATCAGAAAAAGTACATCCTCAAAAACCTTATCACTGGTACAATTCGTACACCCGAAACGCTGAAGCCCAAAGGAGAAGCAACATGAACCTCAGCAATGTAGATTTCGACGAAGCCAAGCAGTCACAACTGCCACTAGTAGAGCTGCTGGTGAACATGGGCTATATCTATCTGAGCCGCGAAGAAGCTTTGACGCAGCGCGGCGGTGACACCAGCAAATTCATTTTACACGACATCGCCCGGCAGTCGCTTATGAGTATCAATAGTTACGAAACTAGCGGGCAGGAGCTGAAATTTAGCGAGGCAGATGTGGCTGGCGTAGTAGAAGAGCTGGAATCTATCCGACTCGAAGGCTTGATTGATACATCCAAAGAAATTTCACATATGATCATGCCAAAGATAGGTGGCAAAACCATAGAGGTGTTTGCTGACGGCAGACGCGAGAGCCGCAGCTTCCGCTACATCGACTTTTCGGATGGTGGTAAAAACAACCAGTTCCACGTGACGGTAGAGTACAAAGTTACTGGCAAAGAAACAATCCGCTGTGACGTAGTGTGTTTTGTAAACGGCATACCGCTCGCAGTGATCGAGAACAAGAAATCTGGTGTCGATATACAAAAAGCTATCGCTCAGCTGGCGCGTTACCAAAGCCCCGAGCATGTGCCAAAACTATTTACCTATGCACAGCTGCTCGTGGCAGCAAATGGCGCTAATTGGCTGTACGGCACGACCGGTACGCCGGCGAAGTTTTACGCTAATTGGCGCGAAAAGGACATAAGCGACGACGAGCTACGCGCCAAAGTATCAAACGTCATCGCAAAGCCAATTGATACTAAGGTGTACGCGCAACTACTGAAGGATCTGAACGGCTACACTCATGGACGTGAGCAGTTGCTAGAACGGCATATTTCAGAACAAGATATAGGTGCCTACTCTATGCTGCGTCCTGAGCGCCTGCTCGATATTGCCAAAAATTATGTGTTTTATGACGGTCCGATAAAGAAGGTGGCTCGCTACCAGCAGTATTTTGCTATTCACAAGATGCTTCGTCGCATACACGAACGCGACGGTAGCAAACGGCGTGGTGGTATCGTCTGGCATACGCAAGGCTCGGGTAAGTCACTAACTATGGTGATGTTCATACGCGCACTGGTGGAAGACCCAGGTATTGAAAATCCCCGGGTAGTGGTAGTGACCGATCGTAAAGACCTAGATAGACAGATACGCGATACGCTGCGCAACGCCGGACTCAAGAAAAAAATTATCCAAGCCCAAAGCGGTCAGCATCTATTGCAGATGATCAAAGACAAAGAGAGTGGGGTCATCACTACACTCGTGCAAAAGTTTGGTGCGGCTGCCAATGCGATAAAGAAGTTTACCGATGACGATCCAAATATTTTTGTACTAGTCGACGAGGCTCACCGTTCGCACGGTCGGGCTAGTAAAAGCGTAGCCGTCAATGCTAGTGAAGAAATGAAAAAAGTCATACCAAACGCATCATTTATAGCATTTACTGGTACGCCATTATTAAAAGACGAAAAATCTCAGCACACTTGGGGTAACTTCATCGATAAATACACCATTGACGATGCTCTGCAGGATAAGATTGTGTTACCGCTTATATATGAAGGTCGCTACATACCTCTACATGACGATGCGGTGCAGATCGATCGCCGCTATGATCGCGTGAGCGAAGATCTAACCAATAAACAAAAATATATTCTGCAAAAAAGAGTCGAGAAAAAAGTAGTCACCGAAAACCCTGACCGAATCCGTGAGATTTGCTACGACGTGCAAAAGCATTACACTGAACGCTTCCAAGGTACTGGTCTGAAGGCCCAGCTGGTTGCACCAAGTAAGTACGCTGCACTGGTGATGCAGAAGTTCTTTGAACGAGAAGGTAAAATCCAAACTGCCTTAGTTGTATCGGATGAAAATGGCGAGATACCAGAAGATAACGAAAACCGGCAAGAAGTAGCTGACTTTCTGAAGCAAGTGAAAGCCAACCACCAAAGCCTGCAAAAGTATGAAGAGGCAGTGATCGAAAGCTTCACGCATAGCCCTGAAGGTATCGAGATCGTCATAGTGGTCGACAAATTGCTGACAGGTTTTGACGCGCCACGAAACACTGTGCTGTATCTGGCGAAAGAGCTAAAAGATCACAATTTGTTGCAAGCAATCGCCCGAGTCAATCGACTATTTGATAATGAGAACCCGGTGGCGGCAAAGACCAGTGGATTTATCATCGACTATTCGGAAAATGCCGTAAATATACATACTGCCATGGAGCTGTTTGGTAACTATGAGCCTGGTGATGTCGAGAGCGCCTTAATAGACGTAGACCAAAAAGTTCGGGAGCTTGAGGCTAAATACGGTGAGCTCACCAAGCTATTTGAAGGTGTGCCGGCTGACTCTACCGCAATGATTGAAAGGCTGCGTGATGATCCGACGCGAGTAACGTTTAACGACACGATGAATCAGTTCCTCGATGTGTTCGCTGAGTGTCTGAGCTTAGAGAGTTTTGCCGATAAATTTGGGGAAGATGATATCCGTAAACTCAAGATGGACGCCAAGAAGTTCCAAGAACTCAAAAAAAGCGCGGCATTGCAGTTTGGTGACCAAGTTGACTTACATAAGTATCAACTAGAGTTAGTAAAAATATTGGACGAAAATATTCGTGCCGGTGAGGCCGAAGTGCTAACTGGCGAAATTGAGATAACCAATCGAGATAAGCTAAATGAAGCGATAGAAGAATTGGGAAGCGATACGTCGAAAGCCGAAGCTATTGCAGCGCAAACCGAGCGACGAATCACAGAGCGCAGAAATCAGGATGAGGCGCTTTACGACCGATTCTCCAAACGTATCAAGGAGATATTAGAAGCGATGCGCGCCAAAAAAATGGCCGATGTCGAAGCCTTGAAACAGTTACGGTTGCTTGATGAAGAGGTTGAACAAAAGAAAGATAGTGACCTGCCGGAAACTATCAAGTCAGAAAAGGGTGCTGATATCATGCATCGCAACCTTAAAGACCTGTTGTTCGAGATTAGTGGCGATAATTACAACCAAGCCACACTTGCGCTTACTCGCATCGTCAATCAAAACGCTACTGTAGATTGGTGGCGAACATATGAAACTAAGCGACAAATGCGATCTAAACTCGATGACTACTTGTACGAAGACCTTGGTATCACTGATTATGAACGGATAGATAAGGTTATCGATGCGGCTATGAATTTGGCCGAAAACAACCACCATATTTACGGAGCCTAGATGAAACAGGTGTTTCAATACGGAGAGTATTCCTACGAGTACTTTATAGAGTTTGGTGAACGCAGATCGTTCACGCTTGTCGTCAGGCCAGATCTACGTATCATTGTTCGCGTACCACTGAATGCTACGCTCGATGAGATCGAAAGTTTTCTTAAACGAAAATGGCGGTGGCTCGAGAGGCAGCTAAAGGATCTACGTAAGTACAGAAAGCCAGGCGGTGAGGAGCTGTATATATCTGGTAAATCACTGTATTACTTGGGTAGGCAGTACATGCTGGAAGTCGTTACTGATGGTAATAATAGGGTGAAACTTGAGCGCGGCAAGCTGTGCGTATACACATCCAAGAGCTCACGCAATAGCGAGCATAATAAAAAGCTTGTTGACGCATGGTATGCACGTAAACGTGAAGGTGTGTTTAAGAGTGAGTATATCAAGGCGTTTAAATTGTTTGATTATGAAAAGTTACCACAGCTTGGTGAGCGTGTTATGGCCAGACGATGGGGAAGCTATACAAGCGACGGCAAAGTTTTGCTTAATCCTAGGCTAATCGAAGCGCCACGCGAAGCGGTTCATTATGTATGCATACATGAGCTATGCCACAAAATTAGTCGCAAGCACGACGAGAAGTTTTACCGCGAGCTAGAAAAGCGTCTACCGAATTGGCGACACATAAAAGAGTCGTTAGAAATTAGACATGGATAAATATTCTAGAGGAAATTTTGATGAATACTCATATGAAAAAAGATTTGACTCAACTATGCGCACCGCTACCTGAGCATGTGAACAGAGCAGGGGTAGCATTGCAAAGGTACGGATCTATGACCACGTTTCAGTAATAAAAGCGGAGTCGAACGATCTTGGCGGCATGAAGGAGCTCTAGTCATAATTGAAAAACGAAGCTTAGCGGACTCATAAAGTACAGAATCGAAAGAGTTTACGCCTCGCTTAAGAAAACTTGTAGCAAAAGAAAAATCTAGCTATATAGTTAGCCTGCCATAGCAATCTCACTCTGATATAATTCCGCTTATGACCGAGCCTAACAAAAAAGTAACGCCGTTGCCACTCTGGCTATATGTGCTTGGACTGGTATTATTTACGTACTTATTTTTTACCATCCTTCGGTTTACGGCCGATACCCCAGGCAATATACTGCTTGCTGGCATATACTTTATAGAGTTTGGGGTTCATGAGGCGTCGCATTTAATTGTGATGTTTTTGCCGCCTGTGCTAGTAGCTGCTGCGGGGTCGGTGGGTGAAATTAGCTTTGTGGCACTCATGACGTATGCAGCTGTAAAAGCAAAATCGTATTTTGCCGCCTGTTTTACCGGCCTGTGGCTGATGCTGGCATTCAGGAGCGTCGGGCTCTATATGGCCGATGCTAGAGCACAGCAGTTGCCTTTACTTGGTCCAGGTGAAACGGTGCAGCATGACTGGAACTTTGTGTTCTCGCAACTGGGCTGGCTAAATGCCGATGTATTTATAGGCACAGTGGTGCAGGCGATTGGAGTGGTAATAGGAACTATTAGTTTGTTGGGCGTGTTCTATTTGGTGTATAGAAAGCAGACTCGGCAATTTTGAACCGTAGATGAGACAACCGTGCAACTAAATCTAATATAAAATGCCGAGGTTGTACCTCGGCATTTTATGACATCCGCGTTCGTAATTGCTACGCCTCAATCGCGACTTGCTTTGGTTTTGGCAGTTCTTTGAACTTCACCGAAACTTTTAGCACGCCATCTTTCATTTTGGCTTTGATTGAGTCTTCATCGGCGGCTTCTGGCAGTCGAATGCTGCGGTAGAAGCTGCTGGAGCTTTCGCGGATGATATATTTTTTATCTTTATCTTTTTCTTGCTCGTGGCGTTCAGCTCGAATGACAAGATTGCCTTTGTCGACATGAATGTTTATGTCGCTTTGGTCAAAATTAGGCAAGTGAGCCTCGACGTGGAGCTCTTTGTCGTCCTTGGACGTATACACGTCGGTGGTCGGCATTTGCATTGATTTGATCGGCGAAAACCAATCGTCTGAGAAGAATTGCTTCTGCAAGGCTTGGATTTCCGCAAATGGATCAAATTTGATTAAGTTACTCATAGTAACCTCCCTTCATTTGATATTTACGAAAAGGATAACCTTTTCTACTTCTAGTATATAAAAATTGGCACTCTAGTGTCAAGAGTGCCAAGATGGTTTTATGTAGACCTATGCAAATACTAGAAAGCGTACCTCGCCATTGGCAACTTGCTGCAGCTGTTGAACGCATTCGCGCGGAACGCCGCCATCGGCAAGAGCTAGGGCATCTAACGCCTCTTGTTGAACGAGTTCAACCGATATAGTGCCGACTCGACGAGCGACGGCGTAGAGGCGTTCTACCTCCATACTGTGGCGGGTAAAGTGGGCAGCTTGAGGCAATTCAAAATGATTTTCGTTGTTACACATTTACAAGATCTCCTGTGGTGATATAGAAGAACTATACTCCTATTTTTTTAACATGCAAGAATAAAAAAATTCGGTCAAATAAAGCGACCTAGCTTTACAGATATACAGGCCGGGCGTATAACTAATGCATGGTTGAAGTACGAGCAGTTCGGGAAGTAGCTGAAGAGGCTGCCGGACGACGCCCAGAAAACCAACACCCCTAAAACCGCCTAAATACCAGGCGGTTTTAAAATGTCCGTTCAAAAAGAAAGAAGAGTCGGTATGGCAGAAGTTCAACGCGATGAATATGTTCAAGTAGGGTCAGATTGTGAGCTGTTTGTTCATAAAGTGGGTATTGAAGAGTTGAATGAGCTGCGCGCGGCAGTGGTTGATGAATACTTTATGCAGATGCCGAAAGTGTCTCGTTCGTACACCGAAGAGGGAACAAAAGTCGCTTGTGCCAAAAGTTTTCATGAAACGTTTGCGAATACGTACGAAGAATTTCCGAGCTTTTTTGGGGCGGCAATTTTACGAAGTATGGCATTTGAAGACCCAGAAGTTGAATCGTGGCGTTTGGTAATAGGGCAAAACAGAATGCAACGGTCGCGCCATAATAATGCTCCGCAGCGCAGTGTGACACGACTCAAAGTGGAAGTATTTAACAATCAAGTGGTGGAAGCGATTAAGCAGGTTCATATTGTTCGAGGCGTTGGTGAGCTGACGGCCGAGGCAATAGAAACACAGCTTACAGAAGATAGTGAAGATGGCTCCGTGGTGCTCCAGCGACGAGCCTACGAGCGGTACGTAACGGCAGATGATTGTCATGCTGCAGTAGATTTTTTGAGCCGTATTGTCCGGCGCACCCAAGCTAGTTAAAGCGAATTGGCACCACGACAGTGTCGTTATTTTCAGCCAAACCTGACGGATTAGAGCGTAACAGGACCAGTGTACCTGTTTGGCTGCTAAATTTTGTAAATTCAATTTTTCCGGTAAACGGCATTGCTTGGTCGGTCATCCAGTCGCCCTGGATTGAAGCGGGTGATTCGCCGACAATATTCCCCTGAGCATCGATGAGTCGGATGGTAAACAAAGCTTCGAACGACCATGAGCCGGGAATTTCTCCGGCCACGGTAAGCGGACTTTTGACGACGGCAGCCCGTCGTGGAGTAGTAACAGAAACTTGTATACCTTTTTCGGAGCGGTAGTTTGGGTCGGTCGTTGGCTGCGCAGTGTTTGATTGGTCGCTTTTGAGGATGGGTGACTTTTTTAGCTGTGACACGTCAGCCTGCAGGGCTGAGTTTTGTTCTGTCAGATCGGTAATTTGGCGATAAACATAGTATCCCGCGCCCGAAATGGCCGCGAGGGCGAGAATGACGGCGATGATGATTATGAACGGCTTCATGCGTGACTCCAACTAGGTGGCCGTTTGCGCCAGACCGATGACAAAATTTTTGCCATAGTGCTTGGCACAGTTAGGGCAGGTTGTGTAGAAAAAGTAGGTTGTTCGAACCGATTTGTGTCGTTTTTTTTGCAAAATCGAGCAGCTGAGTGTGCCACAAGCCAGCAGATTTAAATGGCCCCTCAAACACCTTGGTTAAGAACGTGCCCGATAACGTTACATTATCGGCACCATCGACCGTATGGGATACGGCATATAAATGTTCGGCTCGCCAGGGCGATAGATCTCGACTGAGCGTCATGACCTCTTGGGGTGGGACTTCGGCTTTAGCCTGTGTGGCAATTGATTGGAGTTGGTTCATGACCTTGGCCATATTTAGCGGTATGTAAAACACACTCATAGTATGTTTACGGATGAATAATTTATTGTCGAAGACAACTTCTTTTTCATCCCAGTCTGCTGTATTGGGCACGGCACAACAACCGGTTTCGTTGATAGATGTGTAAGTGTTAGGTACGCGCATATGGCACCTCCTTGTACTATCTATTATACGCCGATGTTATATGGCTCGCTAGTGGTATACGTTATTTATACCGAGAGGCATTTTATGATAAACGGGTGTCTGTGGTGGATGAGGTGTCGTCTTCGGCAATCACTTGGTTGCGTGCTGCGGGCGTAGCCGGAGGTATTTGACTGGTGCTTGGTTCTGTTTCGGACGGGGCAGCCGGAGTGACCGGCGGGGGACTGAGCTGGGGCGAGTGCGACGGTTCGGCGTGAGCGGGTTTGCTCGCGAGTTGAATTTTAATTTCAGCAACATCTTTACGGAGATGCAAAATTGCCGAGTCGACTTTCCATTTACGAACCATATTAATCAAAAACAATACAAAGAAAAGAATGCTGAAGACTGACAAAGCGCCAAGAATCGGTACAAGAGTCTCCATAAAAGATTCGGGAATTAAGCTGGGGGTCGAGCCACCCAGCATGTTCTGCAGTGTCGATTGATCGAGTGTCGTTGGGTCAAGAGTTGTAGTCGTTGTAGATTCCATATCATAAGTATACAACGTGCTTATGCTTGAGGTAGTAGTGAAGCCCCGTCGCCGAGGCTCCACTTGGGTGCTACTCAGGCGTCGGGGCTCTCGTCCTGACTGCTGTCGGTCACGGCCCCCAGGTTGATGCTCTTGGGCGTCAGTTGATCCGGGTCGTAGTCGGTGTAGTAGGTGCTGTTCGGCTTGACGAACAGCTCTTCGTAGCCGCCCGTCTGCTCGACGAAGGGCTTGTAGCGCTGGGCTGCACGAGCGTCGGTCTTCATCAGGTTGACGATGACCTTGGCCTCTGGCTTCCAGGTGCGCGTGAACTTACCGAGCTTGTTCAGCCAGCCGTCCTTGCGAGCCTGTGCTTCCACGCCACTGGCGTTGATGATCGTGAACGACTCCGGCTTCTCCTTGAGAGAAACGCTGCCGAAGCTGGTCGCGAACGACTTGAGCCGGCCAGTCAGCAGGATCACCCGGTTGGGGATGACCAGTGCTCGCAGCTCGACCTCGAGCTCGGCCTGCAGCTTGCCCAGTGGCTCGTCTGCCTGGCTGAACTTCTTGTCCAGCTTGGCCTTCTTGGCCTCGTAGTCGAGCTTGAGCTCAGCGCGCTGACGTCGGACGTTGAAGTACTTCCGAAGTCGCTTACCGACCTTCTTAGCCACTGCAGCGCTCGCGTCGTCAGGGGTTTCGGTCGTGTCGGTCACGACTCATCACCTACTTTCTGTTCAGGTACGAAATTATATTATAGCATAGAATTAAATTCGTGTCTACTACTACCTCTGTTGTATACTATAAGCATGCCACGGCTTAATACCTATGCTCAACACTTCCTGCGTAGTCCACGACTTGTCGCTGAACTTATTGGACATTCAAACATTCGCAAGAACGATACGGTGTATGACTTGGGAGCGGGAAGCGGCGTAATAGCGAGCGTTCTTGCGAACAAATGCCAAAAAGTCATTGCCGTTGAAAATGAGCCCGAAGCGCTAAAAAAGCTTCGTACAAATTTAGGTAATATATTGAATGTCGAGATTGTTGAGCAAGATATTTTGAAGCTTCGCATTCCTGAAGGCCGCTACAAGATATTCTCGAACATTCCATTTAGCGAGAGTGCGACAATTGTTCGTAGATTCACTGAAGCGGATAACCCGCCTATCACCATGTACCTTATTGCGCAGAGACAGTTTGCTCGTAAGCTCGTGCCGAGCGATCAACATTTTACCGCCCAACTTGGCGCGCAGTTAGCGCCGCGGTTTACTGCCCGAATTCGAAAGCCATTGCGGCGAACAGATTTTACGCCGCCACCTGGAGTCGATACTGTGTTGCTTGAAATAAAACTCCGCGATGAGCCACTGTTACCTATTGGTGAGTTGGCAGTCTACCGAGAGTTTATTACGCGATGCTTTGCTGAGCAGAAATTTTATAGTCGGACGAATAGGGGTAAGGCGGGGATTTCATCTGAAAAAGTGCCTTCGCAGTTGTCGGTGAATGAGTGGTTGGCGTTGTATAAGGTAAGTCGCTAAAGTGCCCGCAGAGCGTTGAAAATACCCGCGTGGAGATGCGGGTATTTTTAATGAATGAAATGAACGACGCTTAGGCGGCTATGGGTGCTTCAGCTGGTTCGTGGGCGGCAAGCTCTTTCAGTGCATTGGTAAGGACTGGTTCATAGTCCTTAAAGGCAACATTCGTGTCGGTGAGTTTGCCATCTTCACCCAAAATATCAGCGTGAAGTTTTAGATGAACTTGGTCTTCGGCGATATCGATTTTTACCCATGACAAAATGTCGTGTAGGTGCTTGCTTGCAGCGGCACCACCATCAATCCAACCATAGCTCACAATTGCCGCAGGCTTCGTAAGCCACTGCGAGTACAAGAAGTCGATGGCGTTCTTAAGCGAAGCGGGGATGCTGCGGTTGTATTCGGCTGTGACAAAAATGAAGCCGTCGGCGTTACCGATTTTTTCGGCCCATGCCTGAGCGGCATCTGATGAATCTGGTGCGTACATAGGACTGACAGCTGCGTTGAAAAAGGGAAGGTCTTGTTCGAGTAGATCAACAACCTCAATGTTTAAGTCTTCGTGCTGTGCAGCCTGTTTTTTTACCCAGTCGGCGACTTGGGCGCCTAAGCGGTTTTGACGAGTACTACCGATAATAAGTTGGATATTTTTGGCCATAGACAGTAATCTCCTTTGATGGTACTATATGTATAATTACTATCAATTATAAAGTACTATACATTTAATAGCAAGTACCATGGTAAAGACTACAATGAACACTCATCAAACCCCAACGGCTACCTGCCAGAGTCCGCTTATTTTTGATGAGGCGATGAAGCTAATCGGAGATTTTTGGACGCTGCGATTAGTCGATGCCATTCGTGATGACGAAGTGCGCTTTTGCGAGCTAGAGCGCCGTATTCCTGATATTAGTCCGGCTACGTTGACGGGGCGATTGAAGAAGTTGGAAGAAGCTGCAGTTGTTGACAGGTTGATTGAGACCAAGGACAAGCAATCAGTGTCGTACTGTTTGACCGAACGCGGCAAACGGATTCTTCCGATACTAGAATCAATCAAAGCTTTTACGAACGCTGAGGCCTAGGCCTTCAAACGTTTGGCAGACGAACACGGCTTGTTCGGCACTGCTGAGGCTTGGGTCGTAGCGGTAACCTAGCGATTGAAAGCTAGCGAGTTCGGTGAGTGAGGTAATTCGATTTTTTATGAGCCAGTGGGCAAAGGCGCCACGGGCAATTTTGGCATGAACCGTAACGAATGTTGGTTGCTTTGATTTGGGGCTGACGGTAAGAAACTTCGGTGCAACCACAAGGTTGGGAAGGTGCGGCAAAACAGCTTTGGTGTATTCGATAGCAGAGAGATTAATGACGAGGTGGCTATGAGGAATCAAAGTGGCGATTTTGTTGCCCCAAAATTCGTACAAGTTTTTGTATGAGCTATTTGGGAACTTGTACCCCATTTCAAGTCGGTAGGGATGAATTGAATCGAGAGCTTTCAGTCCACCGTATAAACCGGACAGAATGAGCAAATGCTCGTTAGCGTATGCGCGATCTGCAGTGTTGAACGACTGTACTTGTAGTCCGCTGTATATATCACCAAGAAAGGCATCGATTGCTGGCCGTGCTGAAACCGCGTCTGATTTCCAGGTAGAAATTAGTTCTGCAGTCTGTAGCGCCTTGGGGGCGGATAGTTGCATGTATGCTTGCAGCTCAGCGGGAGAGAGCGACTGCAACGCTTTTGTAAGCTCTTCAGCTTCATGGAGAAACGCCGGCGCTTGATACGCTGATGCGTCCGAGTTGGTCGGACGCATTGTTTTGGATGAATGCAGTAAAATCGTCAGCACAGTTACACGATATTGACGAGCTCGATGTCGAATACCAAATCACTGTTTGGGGGGATGTTGGCTGCGGCGCGCACTGAGCCATAGGCCATGTCTGACGGAATAATAAGTCGCCGGGTACCGCCAACTTTCATGCCGGGAACGCCTTCGGTCCAGCCTTTAATAACTTGGTCGAGTCCGAAGGTTATAGCGTCGCCAAAGTCGTGACTGCTTTGGAATATAGTGCCGTCTTTACATAATGCGCCGGTATAATGTGCGGTAATGGTTGCTCCTTCGGGAACAACTTCACCAGTACCTTCGCTGATATCGATAATTTCTAGTTTTTCAACCTTGGCGATTGGCTCAAATGCCTCGAGTTTGGTCCCTTCCAGTTTGGTCATTTTTTCTCCTCTCGACGTTCTACTAAGATGGTGCATTCGGTGACGAGCGCGGCAATGGCGCCAACGGCAGCAAGTACCGGTGCAATGACAATACCGACGACGCCAGCAGTAAGCGGAATCTCGATTATCGTTTTGCCATCTTTTTCTTTAATGATTAGTCGGCGTGCGTTGCCTTCGCGAATAATTTCTTTTACCTTAGAAAGTAATTCCTCACCGTTAACTTTAAATTCTTCACGCTTTGCTTCTGTCTCACTCATACTTCTATTATACGCTACCCTTATACTAGAGGTATGAGTGAGCTTCAGCAGTTGCTTGAACAAATGGATGCACCGGATGCTGCGCGGTGGCTTTTGGGCTGTGAGCTAATTCGGACATTTGGCAACGAGACTGCTCGCGTTCGGATTGTTGAAACAGAAGCATATCACCAAACCGATGCCGCCAGTCACAGTTATACGGGTCAGACGCCACGCACCGACGTCATGTTTGGTCCGGCCGGGCGCTTGTACGTGTATTTTACGTACGGTATGCATTATTGCTGCAATGTCGTTATTGGCAGAGAAGGTGAAGGATCGGCAGTTCTGATTCGTGCTGTCGAACCACTAGAAGGAGAAAGTGTTCTGCTGAGCAACCGCAACAAGCCAGGTCGAGAATTAACGAATGGTCCGGCAAAACTGTGTCAATCGTTACTGATTGACCGAGCACTGAACGGGCATGACCTGAATAAGTCGCCATTGCAGCTGATTGTACGTCCGAAACTGAGCGCTGCTGATATTACGCAGACATCGCGGATTGGCTTATCAAAGGCAGTTGAAACGCCATGGCGATTTTATGTGACCGGTAATCCATATGTCAGTAAAATATAATTTGCTATAATTATTACCATACATTAATAAATTGCGTATCCAGAGTGCAGCGAGAGATCTAGCTTGATGACCTGCCGGCAACCAGTCGTTTGTGACTATCACGACGAATAAGGTGCCCCTTCTAGCCCCTGCGGAAAGATAAAACAGTATGTACTCCTTTTGTTCTAACTGCAGCGTGTGCGGAAGATACGTGAGAAAAGGAGTTATTTTTATGCCAAATTATCGGACTGCCGAAAGCGTGTCGCCAAAGCACCCTGACAAATTGTGTGACCGTATTTCTGATGCGGTACTCGACGCGTATTTAGCGAGTGATCCAGATTCACGCGTTGCGATTGACGTAGCGGGCGGGCATGGCACGGTGTTTGTTACGGGCGAAGTGACATCACGCGCGGCAGTAGATATACCTGCCATTGTTAAGCGCATTGCGGGAAGTGCTGAGGTAATTGTCCATATAGCTGAACAGAGTTCTCAAATTGCCCAAGGAGTCGATACGGGTGGCGCGGGTGATCAGGGTATTATGGTTGGTTATGCAACAAATGAGACACCGGAGCACTTACCACTCGAAGTTGTACTTAGTCGTAATTTAAACCAGACGCTCTACCGACGATGGCCGTATGACGGTAAGACACAGGTTACGATTCGTGACAAAGAAATCGTCAGCATTGTTGCTAGCTATCAGCATGCGCCGAACGACGAACTTGAAGACGCGGTTAAAGAATGGGCGCGCACGCAGAAATACGTATCGAGTTGTTTTGTGAAAGGCCGCAATGATAATCCGGCATTATATATTAATCCTGCTGGCGACTGGAATGTAGGTGGGTTTGATGCCGATGCAGGCCTAACGGGTCGAAAACTTGTTGTCGATAATTACGGGCCGCGTATACCAATTGGCGGCGGTGCATTCAGCGGCAAAGACCCAAGTAAAGTCGATAGATCGGCAGCGTATATGGCACGAAAAATTGCGGTCGACTATTTACAGCGGTTTCAGGCTAACGAATGTTATGTGTACCTGGCCTACGCCATAGGCTACAGTCAGCCGCTTGAAGCAACGGTCGTGGTAGATGGAATTGAGCGAACGATTGAAGGGTATGATTTGACACCGAGTGGAATCATTTCAGCACTCACATTAAAGCAGCCAATATATGAGCGGACGGCAGAGTACGGTCATTTTGGGCACAAAACGTTTACGTGGGAATAAGAGCACTTGCATAAGAAAAACAGCCCGGGCGGGGTAGTGCCCGGGCTGTTTTTACAGGTGCCGTTAGATACAACTAGTAGATAAATAACCAGCCAGCTGCAGGAACGGTGCGACGGTTGAACTGACCTTGTTGGTAGTTCCATCCCATTTCACTAATAGTCATCATGCCACCGCTCACTGATTCAACATACGCCACGTGACCAGGAATCTCTGCAACTGCGCCAGCGCGAGCGACTGAGCCGGTTGGGATACCTTGAGCGGAAGCGTTAGCTACCCATGAGCCACCATTACCAAGATTGTTTGGTAAGTCGGGTCGCATAGATTTCGCGTACCAAGTACACCATCCGTAGCCGTAGGTATTGCCAGCGCTAGAACCGCGATAAGACGTGGTACGCACTGGAGCGGCAGAGGCAGTTGGCTGCGCTGAAGTTGTTGTTTGACCAACGACGTCGGCAGCAATTACTTCTGCCTGAACGGCAGGCGCTAACTGACTAAAGCGGTCGGGAAGCTGTTCATCTTCTTTTGGAATACGAACCGAGTCGCCGACATAAATCATGTCAGGGTTAGCGATTTTGTCATTGGCGTTGTATAGCCTGACGTATGAGGTGTTGTGGCCAGCGGCGATGTCCGCAAGCGTGTCACCTTCTTTAATCGTTACGACGACTGGTTTTTCTGCTTCGGCGGCTTTTGTTTCCGCTGCTGCAGCTGCTTTTTCTGCTTCATTTTTTTCTGTTGTGTTGCTTTTGGCCTCTGCGGTGTTACCACCGAAGAGCACAAGGGTAGCCATGACGCTGAGCGCCACGAGACCGAATTTTGATTGCATTGCTTCTCCTATTAAATCGCACCGATTAGTGAATAAAAGTGTTTATGATTAACTGGTGCGATGATGTGTTCTAACCAAATTTGGTTTTAAAAAACACAAGAACCAGCTTATAAACGCACGTAGTGTCAGTCAATACATTTTGAACACTATATATGTATTAACGGGGAAAAATCCGGCTGGTTATTTTTGCAACACAAGCATATTGTGGCAGGTACTAGCGACCGACTTGACATACATTTCATACTTATTTACACTATGTGTATGGGTCATTCATTACATGACAAAAAACTATATGGGACGGCAACAGTTGGCACGAAAGGCCAAATTCTTATT
>JAUPVA010000030.1 GCA_030917245.1 Patescibacteria group bacterium | reverse complement strand
TGCGCCCCGCTCGAAGTCCACCCAGTCGCGCGCATGTGCAAAATCTAGGTGATCTTTGGCACACTCTTTGCGGTCAACCCAAGTTTTTAACTCTACACTGTCTTCTACGCCTCCGAGCGGTACATCGTCGAGCGTGACATTAGGTATAGTCCACATTGCATCCGTAAAAGCACTCTCAACTTCGTTCAGCTGAGATTCTAATGACACAAGTTGCTCCTTAAGCTTTTTGCCCTGTTCTAGCTGTTCTGCAGAAGGTTTTGCACCCTTCATCTCATTCGTCAATACATTGCGCTGAGCACGAAGCTCTTCGACTTGGCTTAGTACTTGTCTGCGGGCTTCATCGGCCTCTAGCACCTTCCGAACATCGACGTTTTTATAGCCTTTTTCCTCTGTTTTTCGCTGTACGAGGTCAGCGTTCTCCCGTATAAATTGAATATCTAACATGTTTACTATTGTACCCCTTGTAGACTACTTCTTGCTAGTTTTGTTTTGAAGCGCTTCGAGAGTCAGTTTGGTGCGGGCGCGGGCATAGGCGCAATGTTCGCATTCACCGCCCATAATGCTATCGCCCACCGGTGGCATATCGCCGTCCATACAAGCTTTCATTTTCTTGAGCGTTTCGTCTACCCAAGCTGAGTTGCCTGTATACGGAATTAGCGTCGTTACGAATTCTAGCTTGTCGTCGAAGCCATCCAGGTCCATTCGGGCGTTTGTATATACAAAGTACCCAGTGTCACTCACCGCAAACCCATTAGCTCTAAGTAGCCACTGGTAGGTCTCCATTTGATGTTTGTAGCTGATTTGCCAGTCGCTATCGAGACTCACTGGCTTGTTTTTGCTGGTGGCTTTGTAGTCAACCACTATTAGCTCGTCTTTGTCGTTTATCCAGACATCGTCCACCGCGCCAAACACGTGCAGGTTTGTAGCCTCATGCAGTGTGGTTACCCCTGTGAAATTGTGCCGCCACTCGTCCATTTTTTCGTGCTGGAATGGCTTGGCAACCACCTTGTTTTCAATCATTATCGGATGCGGCGTACCGGCTTCACGGTGTACGTCGAACTCTTTTTTGTAGAGTTCATCGATGGTCTTGTTTATGTTAAACGGCGGGCTACTGGGGCGAGTAATTTTGTAACGTACATCCAACCAGAAACAGCGTGGACATTGCGTAAAAAGCTCAATCTTCGAGCGGCTGACTTTATACGGAGCCGTTTGCCCTGGTTCATATGGCTTAGAACGTTCGCGCCAGTAGTTTGCCATTAACGCACACCACCCTTTTTGGCTTCGGTGAGCAGGATTTTTTGCACCTCGGTTGGGTCGTTTGTCAGATATTCAGGCTTCATGTGCTTCAGTGATTCACGACTATTATAACCCCAGGTTACCGCTATAATACGTGCTCCAATTTTGTGCGCAGACCGGATATCCAACCTCTCATCACCAACACACCATATATCTTTAGGCTCAATCCCCGCTTCTTTCAGCAATTTCTTATACGCTCCCGCTTTATTCAAGATAAATGCGCTTCCTTGCACTCTATTAAAGTATTGCTCTAGGTCGTACTTGCGTAAGAATGCACGGACATTTTCCTCTTTGTTTGTGCTAACGACATACAAAGGAATTTTTGCTGCATAAAGGGATTTAACAACCGCGTCCATTCCCTTATGAACCTTCACACTATCTACGTGATGACGAAACATTGTACGGCCCCAGATAATCGCATACGGAATTTTGTACCATGGCATGCCCATGGCAAGCGCTACGTCTAGGAGACCGCGGTTCTGTAGGGATTTTTCCTCTTCCTTGCTGAGCGGCTCGTACTGATTGTTTATCTGCTGTACAACTTTAATCACGCCAGCCAAGCTGTCGGCGATTGTGCCATCAAAATCAAAAATCACTGCCCTCATTATTGGTACTATTGTACCATCTTGTCACGACTAAAGCGACGACGCCAAGCCTCTAGCAAACCAGCTGTTAACGACGTACTGCTGAACGCTATACCCTCGGCCAGTGTGTTAAATTCCTGCTCCATCAAAGGAGTTGCCCCGGTGATGCGATGTCCTCTCGCCAAATCCGTACCTGTGTAGGACAGTATGTAGGTAAATCTAGTACCGACAGGAATATCCCAGGCTACATCAGGGTTCGGGTAATAGTATTCGTATCCCTTGTCAGTTCCTTTAAGCACTCTCACGTCCTTGTTACCCACCTGCAAGCGTAATATCTTATTAGCCTCAACTTCAGGGTCATGAAATACTAGACCCTTAGTTATGTGGCTTTGGCCACTATTTGTAAGGCTAGTAAAACTGTCAACCTGGGTATCGGGCAGCCCGGGCTTTGCTAATACAGCGGGGCCCAGCACTCCAAACATATCTCTTGAATGTATACTAAATAAATCCGTTACTTCAACCATCGAACAGGCTACCATACCAGTTTCCGTTCTCCATGTCGCTCCCTCTAAATGTCCTATGCAAGACTCATCGAACCTAGGTTTATTGGGGCTGACTTCGAATGCGGATGTTTGTATTGACATACCTAATTGAATTATTTCATGAGTTTTTTGACAACACAAGCATTATTTTTCGAGTTCGTGGATTTTTTTGTGGTTGAGCCCGTAATAATGTGCTACTTCGTGCCAAAGTGTGTGACGAATGTTCTGGTAAAGTTCTTCCTCGTCAGCCGAATTCATAAGCAGTGGTAGCTTGAACAAGGTAATTACATCCGGCAGTAGAGATTGTCTTCCTTGGCGTTCTGGAAGCGGTACGCCCTGGTACAAGCCTAGGAGAGTTTGGTTACAGTGTAGACTCAATTCCACCCGCTGTTTTTCGGTAGGTTCATCTTCGATAACGATTGCTACATTTTTAACACCGCTCCGATGTGGTTCTGGTAGACTATCGAACGCTTTGTCAATATACTCGTGAAACTGCTCTTTAGAAATATCCATCATTTAATGATATCGAAATGCTTTATTGATATTACGGGAACATATAGACTACCTGCCGCTATTGCAGCAGCTCGAACACATGCTTCAGCGACTTCAAGGGGTTCGTCATTGAGCGGCTCAAGTTCAAATGACTCGTATCCGCCCATGCGTATACCAATTACGTAGCCACCAACTTTTGGTGTAGCAAAGCAATCTGGTGCCCCTAAACTACCGATTGCCGAAAACATACGATTATGGTCACCTCTGCCATTAAATTGATAGCTCGCGTCTCCAAATGCATTGAAACTCGTCCCGATTACATGTGCTATTCTACCGACCATAGGGCGAAGTATTTCCATCTCGTGCTCCAAAATGAGTGCGTCCCGCTTGTTCGAAAGATTCAAAGCTCTAAGAGTATCAATTTCCGGCGACAATCGATACGAATCGGGTGGAATATGGCCTATCATTAGGACTCCAGTTTAAGCCTATGTAGCAGCCAATCTCTAGGCAAAATACTCAGGAACCAGCCCGCTCGTGGACCACTGGTTTTGCCGATAATGAGTCGGTACAGTGCGCTAAACATTTCCTTGGGCTGCATGCCCAGCTCGTCCTTCTGTTCGTACATCGCATTGTGGAACCATGCGCCATCCGCATCTGCAGGAGCTGCGGCTATTTTTTCGGCCAGTCTCGCGAACAGTTTCGCCTCATTTTCGGTAAATGCATCTTTTTCTATCTGTTCAGCCAAAGAGAATTTCACCTCATCTGGCGCCCAGTGTTCGAGCCAATTGTCGATAAAAGCTAGTTCTCGGCGAATAATTTCGTCCTGGTTCTTGGCGGTTTCAGCGTGCTCAGTTCGCTTAATAATCTCGAGGGTAACGTCTGGATTTCGCAG
>JAUPVA010000029.1 GCA_030917245.1 Patescibacteria group bacterium | reverse complement strand
ATTCTTATTGTGCTTCTTGTGGGGCTTGGTTTGTTTGTCGGCATTAAAGCGTTGATTGCAAGTGGAAACGTGCTACAGGGGAACGTCTTTGATATCTTCCAATCTCGACCTCTAAAAATGGATGAGAATGGCCGCTCGAACGTATTAGTGTTTGGTACCAGCGAAGATGACCCGGGACACGAAGCTGCGTATCTAACAGATTCGATTATGGTGATTAGTATCGACCAGAACAAAAAAGACGCATACATGATGAGCGTCCCCCGCGACCTCATTGTTGATTATGGCGAGGCTTGCTTTGCCGGCTATCAGGGAAAAATAAACGCTCTTTACGGCTGCTATTCGGATGAGGGAGACCCAGACAAAGAAAAAGACGGTGCGAAAGCACTGAAAGACAAAGTTGGCGATATTTTAGGCCTTGATGTGCAGTATTACGCCCATGTAAATTACACCGTGGTCCGCGACACCGTAAAAGCGCTTGGGTCAATTGATGTGACGATTGAAAGTACTGACCCCCGAGGCATTATGGATTCAAACTTCGACTGGAAGTGTAAGGCGGGGAACGCTCGAGCATCTCGCGCGACAATTCTAAAGAATTGTCCACCTAGCGGCCACTTCATCGACTTTCCGAATGGTAAGGTCACGCTCGACCCTGAAAGAGCGCTTTACTTGGCGCAAGCAAGAGGCGCATCAGCTCCTACGTATGGATTGGAGCGATCTAATTTTGACCGCGAAGTAAATCAGCAAAAAATTGTAAAAGCTATTCGAGAAAAGGCTGTTAGCGCAGGTACGCTGACCGATGTCGGTAAAGTAACGGGGCTGATTGATGCGCTGGGGAATAACCTTCGCACGGATTTTGCTACTGCAGAAGTGCGAACATTAATGCAGCTTGGTCAAGATATTCCTTCAGACGCAATTCAATCGCTATCATTAGTCAAAGAGGGTGAAGAGCTTGTCGCACCTGGAATGGGAGGAGTAATTCCAACCGCAGGGACGTTTGAATACGCTGCAATACAGGCATTTGTCGACAAAAACATGTCGAGCGACCCAATGGCTCGAGAAGCCGCGAGTATTGTGGTGATGAACGGAACGGGTGTAGCAGGAGTCGCATTAACTGAGTCAGGGCGTCTGACCGAAGCCGGCTATACGGTCTCTAACGCAACGAATGCACCGACGAATGATTACAAGACAACCACAATCTACCGCATAAACAAGACCGAAAAAGGCGGTACCGCTGCTGCGCTGTCGAAACGATACGGAGTACAGCTTGTCACGACTGATCCAGGATTTGCGGTCGATGAGGGCGTCGACTTTGTCGTCATCGTTGGAACGGCTAGTCTTGATACCGGTGAATAATCATCTTCCGAGGTGGTACAATAAATGCATATGGAACTGCTGAAATCGATACGGCGCCGCTCGTTTCTGAGCGAAGTCGCCTACATTATATTGAACATCGCCCTTGCCATCATGTTATTGGTGTTGGTGCTTGTGGTAAACGTACCGTGGCCAGCGTTAGGGCTAGTGCTTCTTAGTAAGTGGCGTATTTTTGCCGTCCGCTCCAGGTACTGGTCTGCAAATATTCGAGCTAACATGGTGGATGTCATTGTTGGAGTAAGCATGGTGGTGCTTCTCTATGCCGCAAGTGGCGCAATTGTGACGCAAATCGGCCTAACCGTCCTGTATATAGGTTGGCTACTGTTCCTAAAGCCAAAATCTAAGCGAACCTATGTTGCTGCGCAGTCATTTGTTGGGTTGGTATTCGGTCTCGCCGCGATTGTACAAGTTTCGGCTGGACTACCCGCTTCAGTTGTCGTACTTGCTTCGTGGCTCGTCGGCTCTGCGGCTACCCGGCACATATTGAGCGTTCAACATGAATCGCACATTAACTTCCTTAGTCTGCTATGGGGGTTTGTTGTTGCCGAAATCATGTGGCTGGCCTACCACTGGACTATAGGTTATGAAGTGGGGCAATCTCTGATGTTGGCTCAAGTCGTCGTTATTATTGCTTCCCTTAGTTTCTTGGCCGAGCGTGTGTACGTAAGCCATCACAAAAACGGAAAAATTGTATCTGGCGAAGTCATGATGCCAGCGCTGCTGTCGCTAAGCATTATAGGCGTCGTACTGTTTGTTTTTGGTGGCACAGCAACCATTTGATAGATAGATTTGAATAGAGAGAGGAGGCATTTACTCATGGATAATTCATCATCAACGAAACACACTGATGACCAAAAGCTCATAACCGAGCATAGCTCGACTCCAATTAAGGAATCAGCACCTGCCAACAGTTCAGAAGTATCAAAAAAATGGCCTTGGTTAGTCCCTGTAGTCGTGGGACTCGGACTTTTGAGCGGATTCGGGGGTGCTGTACTTCAAGATGTCGTTGACGGCACAAACTCAGGTTTGACCGTACTCAATACATCGAAAGAAGATGGCAATCGAGTTATGACTCCTGATGAAGAGTCAATTGCCGCTGTTGCAAAAGCGGTGAGCCCTAGTGTTGTGTCGATTTTAACTTCCACCACACAGTCGTCACGGTTCTATGGCCAGACGTACAACCAACAAGGAGCGGGTACGGGAATGATCGTCAGCGCAAACGGGTATGTGATGACTAATAAGCATGTCGTAGAAGGAGCCGATACCGTAACGGTGATTGCCCCGAACGGCAAACAGTACGAGAACGTCGATGTACTAGGGGTCGACCCGTTGAATGACGTTGCATTTTTGAAAATCAGGAACGTCAGTGACTTACCGGCAATTACGCTGGGTGATTCTAAAACGATTCGTATTGGTCAGTCGGTCGTTGCTATTGGTAACGCACTTGGCCAGTACCAAAATACAGTCACGAGCGGTATTATCTCGGGCACTGGTCGACCTGTTGTCGCTTCCAGTGATGGTCGGTCTGCAACAGACGCCGAAAGCTTAAATGACTTACTTCAAACTGACGCGGCAATTAATTCAGGAAACTCTGGAGGCCCGCTTCTTAACCTAAAAGGTCAAGTTATAGGTATTAACACTGCGATTGCAGCCGACGCACAGAGTATTGGGTTTGCCATACCTATTGGCGCTACAAAGGGAATGCTCGAACATGTTATAAAGACCGGTAAGGTTGAACGGGCATACCTGGGAGTGCAGTATGTTTCTATTACGCCAACAGTAAAGGCAGAGTACAATCTGAAATCCGACAAAGGTGATTACATAACATCTGAACGCGGCCGTAGCGTACAAGAGGGCGGTCCAGCAGATAAAGCGGGGGTAAAGGACGGCGATATCTTAACGGCAGTAAATGGCTATCGAGTCGGCGAAGTCGCGAGTGTTTCAACGCTTATTTCCGAACATGAGCCCGGCGATAGCGTTGAACTGACAGTACTAAGAGATGGCCGAGAAATTAAGCTCAGGGCTACACTCGGTACGTATCAGAACTAATTCAACTTCAGTCCAATAGCGTAGGTATCACGAGCGACTAGGCTGTAGTTATGCTGCATAGCTGCTGCTTCAATATCATCAAGCTGGCGCTCGTCAGCCTCTAGCAGCAGCAACGTGCCTGGCTTACAGCGAAGTGCAACCTGCTCAAGGCATTTCTTTATGACGCTCAATCCTCCATCGTCAGCATACAGTGCATCTTCGGGCTCGTTCGCGAGTTCGGGAGACAAAAAATCCCACGATTTATCAACATACGGAAGATTAGCTACCACGATATTTGGAGAGTACGGATAGTCGTTTAACAAATCACCCTGAAAAGTCTCTACTTCTGCGCCAAGGGTAAGCGCATTTTTTGAGGCAACGGCCAGAGCGTGCCGGCTGATGTCCGTTAAGGCCACGTGTAGTTCCGGAAACTCTAACTTAGCGGTAATCCCTAGGCAGCCACTGCCCGTACCGACATCAACCAGTCGCATAGTTTCGATACCTGGCAACGGGCGCGTAGAAGGCAATAGTTTTTTTAGCATGGTGATGAGTTGTTCGCTTTCGGGCCGTGGTATCAGGACGCTCGGCGTCACCTTGAAGCGACGACCGTAGAAGTCCTTGTGACCAATAATATAGGCCACTGGTACACGGTCTTTGCGAATTTCAATGCGGGCATTGGCAATATCTTCATCGCGTGCGCTCAGCTCGTCGTCAGAGTGGGCGTGCAAGAACGTGCGCGGCTTTTTTAAGGTATGAGCCAAAATAATTTCGGCATCAAGGCGCGGACTGGGCAACATGTCATCGGCCAGTACGTTAGATGCATCCTTTAGCCATTCGCCAATCGTCATATGTATAGTATGTCAGCTTTTTTAGCTGGTATCAAACATGCGAATGCATGTAATTGACAAAAAAGCATAAGTGTGATAGTATAAAGATATGAAACCTGAAAAACAAACATCATTTGAAACTGACGTCGACCAAGCACTTGCGATAGTGGCAGATACTGGGGAATCTTCTAACGTGATCCAATTTCCTTCAGAACGTGTATTAATGAACGCTCAATCGTATGACAATGGCTATCACGCACAGCCCTTGGGCTTAGAGCCAACAGTAGGTGAACAAACTGACAGTTCAAATGAACGAAATCTTAAGTTTGTTCCAGCAGCGGCATTACTCACAGCAACTGCACTGACGGCGCTTGCAATCGCTCCTCGTGGCGGTGACACACCAGCCCCACAGCCCGAATCATTTACTGATAAAGTTCAAGAATCTGCACAGATTCCTTATGACCCCTCAAAAGACGAGTTGGTAATAGATGGCATTCGTATAAAACCAGGGAATGCACTCCGCAACACTCCTTCGGAAGCCGTACTTAGCAATAGGGAAGTTAAAGCATATGTTGCCCAGCATCCTGAGGAGTCTAGCTCAATTACGTCGAGTACAATGGCGTTGCCAACGAACGAGAGTGGTGAATACGTAGTTGTTAAACGCGATATCGACAAAGATGGCGACCGCGACGCAATAGCTGTATCTGCGGAGGAATAATTACGCTTCGGCGTTCTGAGCTTTTAGCTCGCGCTCGTACGCACCAAGTTTTTCAATCAGGTCATCGATATCCCCGTTCATCGCAGCGGGGATATTGCTTCGGGAGTACCCGATACGGTGGTCGGTAATTCGATCTTGTGGGAAATTGTAGGTGCGAATCTTTTCGGAACGATCGCCACTTCCTATGAGATTACGTCGTTCGGCTGAGAGTTTAGCATTCTCTTCGTCGACCTTTAGTTGCAGTAGCCGTGAACGCAGCACGCTCATGGCCTTCTCTTTGTTCTTAATTTGAGACTTTTCGTCCTGGTTTTGGACGACGAGGCCCGAAGGCAGGTGAGTTATTCGCACCGCAGAATCGGTAGTGTTGACCGACTGGCCGCCGTGGCCGCCCGCACGATACACATCGACGCGAAGGTCATTGGCGTTGATTTGGACATCAGTTTCTTCAGCTTCTGGTAAGACCGCCACGGTGACAGTGCTGGTGTGAATTCGACCCTGTGATTCCGTTGCTGGAACGCGTTGTACTCGGTGAACGCCAGACTCGAACTTCAACTGCGAATACGGAGCATCACCTTTGACTTCAAAGGTGACTTCTTTGTATCCGCCAGCGTCATTTGGACTCTCGCTGAGAAGTTCTGTTTTGAAGCTATGCGCCTCGCACCAGCGCAGATACATTCGGTATAATTCTGCACCAAACAGAGAAGCTTCATCACCCCCGGCTCCGGCACGAATTTCTATGATGACGTTTTTCTCATCGTTTGGGTCTTTTGGAGTCAGCATGATAAACAACTTATCTTCGAGCTCTTCTAGCTCGGTTTGCAGAAGGGGTAGTTCTTCTTTAGCGAGGTCGGCTAACTCATCGCCGCCGCTCGACAACTCTTTCGCTTCAGAAATTTGTTGCTCAAGTGCCGTACGACGTTGGGCTGCAGCGATGAGTTCGTCGAGTTCGTTTAGCCGACGGTTTTTACTTCCAAAGGCCGGGTCGCTATAGGCGTCGGGACTAGACAAAAAGGCCGTAAGTTCGACTTTTTCCGACTCTAGGTCGGCAAGATTTAGATTAATTTTTGGCATATCTGTTCAATTATAACAGATGTAGGCTACTTTACTTGCGGGGTAGAGTCGCTCGGTTGAGCCGGGATAGGTTTGCGGGTTGCGAGCAGTATGATGCCGACAATGATTCCCGGTAGCCAGGTGATTACCACGAGTGCACCGGTGAGGAAGAGTATGACGTTAATGATTGTTCGCACGGGACCTTGGTCTGCAAAAAGACTCTCGTTCTCTGACTGTGGCGCACAGACGCCTGCGTAAGGATTGTTGTTCATACAATCAACACCGGGACCAGTCACAACGGTTGGCTCTGCGGCGGCGAAAAGAAAGTTTATAAGAGCATATAGCAGAATAGCGCCGATTAGTAAGGCAGTTGGACCAATCAGGCTCACTAGTCCCCAGATGAGCTTACGCTTGTTGGACTTGATGGTTGCGGTGTCGTTCATTTGGGTATAACTATAACAAAAAACCCTGCACCTGCAGGGTTTTTTGTGGTAATGGGATGACTATTTGTCGTCCGAGCCTTTTTTCGCCTTTTGGGCGGCTTTCTTCTTAGCCTTGTTAGCAAGCTCTGCCTTGCGGGCTTCTGCTGCTGCAAACTTAGCATTGAAGCGATCAACACGTCCTTCGGTGTCGATAATCTTTTCCTCACCTGTGAAGAACGGGTGAGAAGCGCTTGAGATGTGAACCTTTACGAGAGGGTATTCGTTGCCGTCTTCCCACTTAATGGTGTCATCTGTCTGCGTAGTGCTTTGCGTCAAAAACGCAAACCCAGCCACATCGTCGCTAAATACGACCGGGCGGTAATTTGTTGGGTGAATACTGCTTTTCATAACTGAATGATTATATCTGTTAGATGGGGATTTGTCAAAGGCTAGTATGTGATACAATTCTGGTTATGAAGGTGGGTAATAAAAATCAAACAGGGTTTACGATTGTAGAGCTTCTGATTGTCATCGTGGTGATTGGTATACTGGCCGCTATCACAGTAGTTGCATTTGGATCTACTCAAAGTAAGGCACGCAACGCCCAGACACTGTCTGCCGCTGCGGCATGGGCAAAGGCGATGCACCTATATAAAACAGACAATGGCGGATACCCGACCATTAACTCATGTCTCGGTACTATTGATACATACGGTAGTACGACAGATGCCACGAAAAACAACGGACGCTGCTACGGTTCAAGCACAGATGGCACATGGATGGTGAATCAATCATTCCTCAATCAAATAAATCCATATATGCAAAAATATTCCGAACCGGCAGATTACGACATTACTCAGGGCAGTGGTACAAACCGCTACCGAGGGATTATGTACTACCGAAATAACGGCTCGGGTACTATGCTTGAAGAATTTCGAGTCATGCTAGAAGCTGTCTCTTCCTGCCCAGGCATTAGTGGTCTCGACGCATCGTATACCGCAGGCGCGTACACTGGCGGTCGAATGTGCTTCTATCGGTTGCCCCAGTAGTTGCCCTTTCTCGTCTGTTTTGGTATTATTATTGATGTAATAAATTTAACGAAGCACTACTAGCCAATATCCTTCGAACACATCGAAACACGGCTGGTAGGAAGGGAGAAGGATATCATGGCAGTTGCTGTTGATATGAAGGCTTTGCTGGAAGCCGGTGTCCACTTTGGACACAAAACCAGCCGTTGGCACCCTAAAATGGCGCCATACATTCACTCAAAGCGTCAAGAAACGCACATTATCGACTTGGTAAAGACTGCCGAAGGTCTAGAAGCGGCACTGCCGTTTTTGACAAAAACTGTTGCTAGCGGAAAAAAAGTCTTACTCGTTGGTACCAAGAAGCAGCACAAGGACATCGTAAAAGCTGCTGCTGAAAAGTCAGGTCAGCCATATGTTACCGAACGTTGGATTGGTGGAATGCTTACGAACGTTCTTACTATTACGTCACAGATCAAGAAGCTCCACGACCTCGAAAAGCGAATGGCTTCTGGAGACCTCGAAAAGCGCTACAACAAGCTTGAGGTGCAGCGATTTCAAGAAGAAATTGACGTATTGAATGACAAGTACGGTGGTATTAAGAACTTGAGTGGCATACCTGGGGCGGTTATTGTTGTCGACACGCTTGCCGATGCTGGCGCTATTCGCGAAGCCAAAAATCTTGGTGTTCCAGTAGTTGGTGTGGTAGACACAAACGCTGACCCGAGCCTGGTTGACTACGTTATTCCTGGCAACGACGATGCAATTAAAGGAACCGAACTTCTGCTTGACTACTTCGTTCAGGCGATTCAAGAAGGTGCAAGCAAGGAGGCTAAGTAAGTATGGCAATTACGATTGAAGACATTAAGAAGCTAAAAGAACTGACTGGTGTTGGTTTGACCGATGCGAAAGTTGCGCTTGTCGATGCTGATGGTGACTTTGATAAGGCACTCGAAGCGATGCGCAAAAAAGGTTTGACTCGTGCCGAGAAAAAAGGTGACCGCGAAACTCGTGAAGGGTTGATTGACAGCTACGTCCACTCAAACCGTATCGGCGTGGTAATTGAAGTTAACTGTGAGACTGACTTTGTGGCTCGCCTTGACGACTTTAAAGAGCTGGCTCACCAGTTAGCGATGCAGGTTGCCGCTATGAGTCCACGATGGGTCTCTTTTGACGACATTCCAGCCGACGAATACGAGGCCAAAAAGAAAGAGCTGCTAGAAAGCGACGCGCTCAAAAGTAAGCCTGCCGAGATGGCCGAAAAAATTGTTGAAGGTCAGCTTAAAAAGCACTTCGGCGAACAGGTACTTATGGCTCAGCAATACATTCTTGATGACTCTATGACGGTCGAAGACCGCATTAAGAGCCAAATTGCCAAGAGCGGTGAAAACATCACTGTTGGTCAATTCCGTCGCATTGAACTTGGAGTGACCGAGTAATAGATACGGCATATAAAGAAACCGGCGTGGTAGCCGGTTTTTTTATTGTTTAAAATATTAATCTGCAAGCGAGATAATGACCGCACTCATCTTTAATTCATCACGTAAGTCGGTAGCGGTGATGATGGTTTGATAGGGGAGTAAATAGCGAATCAGAGATTGCTCGCGACTACTGTCGAGTTCTGAAAATACATCATCGAGCAAGATAATTGGCTTTTGGCCGGTATGATGCTCCTGCAATTCAACTTCAAGCAGCTTGAAGGCGAGCATGATAGTCCTCATTTCGCCTCTTGAGGCAGAATCTGCCGCAGGGTGGTTGTCGAGATGAAGAAAGAAGTCATCTCGATGAGGGCCTACACTAGTAAATCCACGTATACAATCTGAATCGCGTGTGGCTTCAAGTCGGGACAGCAAAGCCTGCTGTAGCCCATCGTCAATAGTGAAGGAGCTTGAGTACTCGGCTCTGACCGAGTGATTCGAATTAGCTAGGTCACTGTAGATGCGCGAGAGGTGGTCATTGGCGTGAACAATAAAGTTACTCCTGGCTTTAATGATGCTTGCCGATAACTCAGAAAACTTAATGTCCCACGCGAATAAATTGTTTTGCCACACGTCGTCGTCCATCGTTTCGCGGCGTTTTAACAGTTCATTGCGCTGCAGAAGGGCGCGGTTGAACCGACTAAGGACGGTTGAGTAGGTAGGCGAGAGTCGGGCGATAATTCCATCAATAAAATCACGTCGACGTTGCGGGCTACTCGTAAGCAGACGAAGTTCGTCTGGTTCAAATAGCACCACAGGCAAGCGGTCCTTCGGAGATAGTCGCGCGGCAGTATTTGCCCCGACTCGGAATTGCTTTAATGCGCGTCCTTCGGGGGTCGTTGAGACGCGGCTACGACGCACGCTTGTATCACTGAACTCGAGCTTAACTTCAGATGATTCTTTTTCATAGGCAATAATGTCACGATCTCGTCCACGAAAGCTCGTGCCTCGCAACATATAGTAAACCGCCTCAAGAATCGTAGTCTTTCCTGAACCATTTGGACCGAGTATGAGGGTGACACCTGGGTCGAATTCGAACGACTCAAGCCCGTAGGATCGGATGTTATGTAGGGATATCCTCGAAAGACTCATACGAAATAGTATAGAATATAAATAGAGAAAGAGAGGTGAATGTGTTCGATACCAAGCATTACCAAGAAAAGATGGACCACGCCCTAGACCACTTTAGCGACGAACTAAAAAAAGTCCGTACCGGTAGGGCACACCCAGACATGCTGTCTGGAGTCAGCATTGAGGCCTACGGTCAGCGTACGCCGCTTAACCAGGTGGCGAATGTTACCGCTCCTGAGCCTCAGCAACTTTTAATCACCCCGTTTGATCCTAGTAATATCAACGCGATTACGCAGGCGATTCGTGATGAGCAATCTCTCGGGCTTAATCCGTCAGACGATGGACGAGTGGTGCGCGTACCAAT
This sequence comes from Patescibacteria group bacterium, assembly GCA_030917245.1. GTDB lineage: Bacteria > Patescibacteriota > Saccharimonadia > Saccharimonadales > Saccharimonadaceae > UBA1020. The sequence continues at coordinate 1,267 of JAUPVA010000029.1, read as the reverse complement.
TCCCGCACTAACTGAAGAGCGACGCCGCGAACTCGTTAAGCAGCTCGGATCGAAAGTAGAAGAATGCCGGATTGCACTGCGTCAAGTGCGACAAGATGCGTTTAAAGATTTAAAGCGCAAAAAAGACGCCAAAGAGCTATCTGAAAATGACGTCACTCGTCACGAGAAAGAATTTGATCACGGATTGATGCAAGAATATCAAGCCAAGATCGATGAGCTGTTCAAGGCTAAAGAAGCCGAAGTCATGAAAGTGTAATGAAAGACGAACTGCCGAAGCATATCGGCTATATCGTCGACGGTAATCGACGCTGGGCAAAACATCACGGGTTGCCAACATATGAAGGTCATTTGGCTGGTTACAATGCTATTCAAGACGTTGCAGCCGCTACATTTGATGCGGGTGTTTCTTATATGTCGGCGTACGTTTTTTCAACCGAGAACTGGAAGCGAAGCCAGACTGAAGTTAAGCGATTAATGGGCCTAGTCCTCAAATTGGTTAGTTCAGATCTTCACATATTCAGCGAACGAAACATTCGATTACGGATTGTAGGCACCCGAGATGGTCTAAATGAAAAGCTTCTTCAGGCCATTGAGAAAGCGGAACTTGAAACAGCGAACAATACCGCTGGCACATTGGCGTTGTGCTTTAACTATGGGGGTCAATTAGAGATTGTTGATGCGGTAAAGCAGATTGTTCAAAACAACATATCCCCAGAAGACATAACGTCAGAAACAATAGCTGAGCACCTCTATGCCCCTGATATTCCGCCGTGTGACTTGATAGTTCGAACGAGCGGTGAACAACGCCTATCTAATTTTATGCTGTGGCGTAGCGCCTACAGCGAGTTGATGTTTCTCGACAAGAACTGGCCGGACATGACAAAGCAAGACGTAACCGATATACTTGAGGAATATAAACGCCGCGGCCGTAGATTTGGAGGATAAATGCTACTACTAGGAATATTGACCGGTCTTATTATTCTTGTTCTTTTGGTGGTTATCCACGAATTGGGACATGGTATCGTTGCTCGACGTAATGGCGTGGTTGTTGAGGAGTTTGGAGTCGGATTTCCTCCTCGTGCTTGGGGAAAAAAAGTAAAACAGAGCGTCCTTGGTAAGAACGTTCTGGTGTCGCTAAACTGGTTGCCGCTCGGGGGCTTTGTAAAGCTTCAGGGAGAACATGATTCGGCAACTAATAAGGGTGATTACGGTGCGGCGACGTACTGGCAAAAAACGAAAATCTTGCTTGCTGGTGTCGTTATGAACT
>JAUPVA010000003.1 GCA_030917245.1 Patescibacteria group bacterium | reverse complement strand
CAAGAACCGTATTTAATCTCTGCTGAGGCGTTTGAAAATCTTCAACATGGAACAATTGGCCGTACGCCAAGTGGCTATAGTTTTGTGTATGCTGTCAGCGGTGGCTCGGGCGAGCGCGGCGCGGTAGCCGGGCTGTATACGATTTCACTTCCGTTTGCATCTGAAGTACACCTCATCGGGCGACCTGTTGGTAAGCCTGGCGAAACTATTGCCAGTCCAAGAAATATGCAAAAAGTGGATTTGGAAGGTGATTATTCTTCATACTTCGACTTGTACGCCGAGCAAGGCAAAGATTCGCAACTACGCTATGTGCTTGATCCTGAGGCAATGGCATACTGCATAGACTTCCTTCGGCAGTGCACCTGGGAAATACACCGCTCCTCATTCTATCTTTACGATAACGGTGCATTACCGGACCTATCTGTCATAGATAATTTTATTGAAAATATTACGCCTGCAAACGCACGCGGCTCTTCTTACAAAATTAGTTTACTGAAGATGAAAGAAGCATTGCGCCCCATCTCAGGCAAGTTGAAATGTCCAGCATGCAATATACCGCTAATGAAAGGTAAAAACTGGCTGGCTTGTCCCGAAGGGCATGGATATCTCATAACCGGCAGTCAAATCGTCGCAACAAGGCTCGACAGTGCAAGTTTTGAAAAACAGTTACGAGAGGCCTTGGGCAAGCCGCCAAAAGCTTATAGCACGGTGAGTAAAACGGAACTTCCACAAGTGATATGTCCAAATTGCACCTCAGTTATGTCGAGGCAGCAGTATCAGTTTTCTGAAATCTATATAGACGTGTGTCGAACTTGCCAGTACCGGTGGCTTGACGGTATTGAACTAAATACGATTCTTGGCGCTTACCGACACGAATAATCACGGTCTCGTGTTGGCACCGCACTTAGAGAATACGCTATACTTTTCTAATGCAACCACCAGTTCACGGCAATATTGACCAGAGCGCCCTTGGGCGTAAAAACGATTATCTGTACCGCGTTTCTCTTAAAGGTATGGTATTTAACAATCAAGGCGAAGTACTTGTCGTAAAAGAAACCGGACGAGATTGGTGGGACTTACCGGGAGGCGGCATGGACCATGAAGAGAGTCTCAAAGCGGCAATCGCACGTGAGTTAAAAGAAGAGGTTGAGCTCGAAGGCGAATTTACTTACTGCGTAGTAGCCGTTGATGATCCTATTTACTTACCTAATGCAAATGTATGGCAGGTCCGTCTCATTTTTGAAGTCACGGCAGAAAACATGAAATTTAGTCCCGGTGAAGATGGTGATGAAATTGCGTTCAAACATCCTGCGGAATTTAAGCACTCAAGTAACTTCGCAGAACGAAAAATCTTTGATTACTATTCTGCTATCAGTTAAATGTTCGCATCTTTGACATAACGTCTCCGCGATGCGTACTCCTACGTAGTTGTACTTCGAACTACGAAAATGATATACTGAAGGCACAGATCGGAGAATGTTGGCATGAATGACGAAGATTCAGTAAACAGAACCTCTATTTCCGATGACTTTCAAGGCCGCGTGAGTCCATACGAGCTACTTATGCGTCAAAGCCGTAAAATGGGTGCATTAGCGGCGCGGACATACGACGTTACAAAGACATTTCTAACCCAGGACGTGTCGGGAATTAATCCTGATAAGCTTTTGTTTGGCGCCGCTCTCGGTCGTCAAAAAGAAGCTAAGCGTACAAAATCTACTCAATCAAGCGGTCAAGGCGAGTACCTTACAGATACAGACCTGCGAAAAGATACTAAGCCAAAAGCAGGCAGTGTTAAGGCTAGGGCAAGCCAAGGAATCCGAGAATCGCAGGAGCGCGATAGCCGAACTCTTGACCCACGCGAAGGGCTGCAAAAGATAGTACGTAAATCACATCAGCTGCTTGCGAGCTACCAAACGGTCATCTTACCGGTAAATTTATTTCCCGATTCCGTAATCGTCGATCGTACAAAAGTTACCATTACAAAGCGTACTTTCTTCTGGACATCGAGTGTCATTAGTATTCGAATAGAAGATGTCCTTAACGTCGCGTGTAGTACTGGTCCGATTTTCGGATCTCTCATTATTTCAAGCCGAGTTATGAATTCTACCGATCATTACGAAATCGACTATTTCTGGCGTAAAGATGCAATTTATCTAAAACAGATAATTCAAGGGTATGTCATAGCGCAACACAATCAAATCGAAACCTCTCACTTGAATCGTACTGAACTCATAGAAACACTTCTCGACTTAGGCAACGACTCCGATTATTAGGACACATCTGAAGATATTTGGTATACTGTCATTTATATGAAGTCTCTTCAGCTCGACAAGCCACATGCTATCGTTACGGTTGGAATACAGGGCAGTGGCAAAACTTTTTTTGCCGAGAAGTTTTCTGAAACGTTCAACGCTCCCTTTATCGAGCAAGGTAAATTCTTAGAATCCTCTAAAGATGTCGCTGCGGCAGAATCGCTAATGCAATTGATGATCAAACAAATGATTAAAACTGGGCGATCAGTAGTAATTGAACTTTCGCTGTCGTCACGTGTCGAGCGTAGTGAACTAGCAAAGATGCTTCGAGCAGCTGGCTATGTGCCACTATTCGTATGGGTGCAGGTAGATGCCGACACTGCCATGAATCGTACCTATCGTTCGAGCGGCATTGGCCAAGACGAATATAAGGCAAACCACAAACGCTTCAGCGCTCCCCATCCAACCGAACATCCACTTGTTATCAGCGGTAAGCACACTTTCGCCACGCAAGCAAAGGCGGTTTTAAAAAAGCTCTCTGCTCCGCGAACTTCGGTCTCACGGCCAATTGACCCTCGTCCTCCTACTCGTGGTCAAATTATCGTAAGGTAAAAACTTGCCCGTCATACAAGATAATGAGTTCGGCAAAATTGTAGTTCGCCGAACTTCTGGTTCGTCTATGAGAGCAAGTCTTGCCCCAGATGGCTCGTTAAGGCTTTCTGTTCCAAGCTTTGCTCCCATGTTCATGGTTCGGCGTATGATATCGGGATCACGGAGTGATTTGCGTAAAATTGTTGAAACCCGTCCTTTGTTTGTGGTTAAAGATGGAATGACAATCGGTAAAAGCCATTCGCTGCATGTTCGTTCTGGCTTGGTATTTAATGTACAAAGGCGGGGGCTGCAGCTCATCGTGACACTCAATGCCGACAAAACACTTGATTCTGATACTGTCAAAGAAGAAGTTCGACGTCACATGAGGCTTATTTTACGTAAAGAAGCGAAGGCACACTTACCCAAGCGACTTGAATATTTGGCTCGTCTGCACGGGTATGAATTTAGCTCACTTCGGTTCACTCATGCGAGTAGCCGATGGGGCAGCTGTAACAACAAAAAAGCTATAAGTCTCAATATTGCTCTTATGACGCTCCCTTTTGAATTGATAGACTACGTATTGATTCATGAACTTGCACATACCGTACATCTAAATCATTCTTCCGCCTTCTGGAAAGAGGTCAGCCGAGTTGACGAAGCATATCTCATTCATCGAAAAAAGTTAAAGCAGTACAATCCCGCTATCTAACGGTATAATGTGCTTATGGATACCACCAGCGCGGAACACGAGCAGATTTTAACGATAGTCAACAATCTTGCTGATGCGGTTTTTAGCATTGATACGGAAGGAATTATTAGGCTGTATAATGCGGCCGGACTTAATCTGCTTGATACCAATGCGAGCGTAAATGGTAAACATCTTGATGAGGTGTTTCAGCTGGTAGATGACACGGGAAATAAAGTAGAATTATTTTCTGCAATAACGGGCGCCCGTAGCGTGACCGTAGATGACTCTCTCCGGATGCGCATAGGAGACGAGTTACTTCGTCTCGAACTGACGTATGCTCCAATCCGCAGTAGTTATTCTCCTGTCGATCCAACAGGCAATAGTCAAGGATACATCTTGATCGTACGTGATATTACCCGGCTCAAAAGCCTCGAAGAGGAACGCGACGAGTTTATAAGTGTTGTGAGCCATGAGTTACGTACGCCAGTGACAGTTGCCGAGGGTACGATAAGCAATGCCCAGCTTATGCTTAACCGTGACATGAGAGATAAGGCTAAGCTTAAACAGAGCCTCGATGAAGCACACGAACAAGTGGTATATCTGGCCAAAATGGTTAATGATTTAAGCACATTGTCGCGGGCGGAAAGAGGAATTGCATCAGAGACAGAGCAAATCAATGTGGTAGATTTTGCTCATGACTTGTTTAACGAATACCACCCCGAAGCCGACAAGCAAGGACTACATTTCAATTTAGAAATAGCCCCGAAAGTCGGCTATGTCGAAGTCAGTCGGCTTTACCTTCACGAGCTACTGCAAAATTTCATAACAAACGCTATCAAATATACCCGAGGAGGGACTATAACATTGAAGGTGAGTAATAGCGGAGACAATATTACATTCGAAGTCGTGGATACCGGTATTGGCATCAGTAAGTCCGATCAAAACAAGATTTTTAACAAATTTTATCGGTCCGAAGATTACCGCACGCGCGAAACTAGTGGCACCGGTCTGGGTCTGTATGTTACGCGAAAGCTAGCTAAAAAAATGGGAACAAGGATAGAGCTAAAGAGCCGTCTCAATCACGGCTCCTCATTCAGCTTCTCGTTGCCAAAAAAATCGTAACTACTCGTTCAGACGTATAGCATCGTGACGACTTGGCTGAGAGTGAATTTGTCGACCTTTCCACGTTATTGAGCCGTGACGATATTTGAAGTAGCTAACAAGTAAGAGTAAAAGTTCTTGGATAATAAGAAGCGGTCCTATGGCTATACGAAGCTGCCAGGCCAACGATGAATACGTTCGCTTAACGAACAGTCCAAACACACCTGCAACAAGTGCGATTAATGCCATAGACCAAAATAGCTCAACCTGCGTCCATTGCCACCAGGCTATGACGAACATTGGTACCAAAAGAAGTGACAAAAATATAGAACAAAGCAGCCAGTTAATGATATTCCGTCCCGTCATAGGATAGTACAACCTAAGAGCAGTCTCGTGCTGTGAGTGAAGATGCTTTTCGTACGAAACCCCTAGCTCAGAGCTTCCAATAAAATACCGGTATTTTTTTTGACGGTGCAGCTGTCGAGCCATGTGGCGTTCAGGCCGTACCGATAGCCCGTAGTTGGTTAACGCTACTCCATCGTCATGCAAAGCGTCAGCTTTTACCATCCAGAGTGCGCTCGCTGCCGGCGGACTCGTTGCGGTGCCGAGTAATAGTTCCCAATAATAGCGCATTGTGCCGAATACCGCGCTAGCTCTATAGCTATCATCGCGACGTGGCAGCACCGAAATCATAGATGCCTGGCACTGAAGGAGCGTGATAACCAACGAAGAGACTGAAGAAGGCCGAATACACGTATCGACATCAATAAATAAGAGTAAGTCGCCACTCGCTTCATCAACAAGTGTTTGATAGGCGTGATTTTTACCAAGCCAGCCCTCTGCAAGAGGCTTGCCGGGAATAAAACGAACGCCTGCGTTGGCAAAGGATTTGATAATCAATGACGTATCGTCACTGCTGCTGTCATCAAGAACGAGTATCTCAAGTTTAGGGTAGTCACTGGAAAGTACGCGCTCAAGGCATTGTGCTAATGCGTGTGTTTCATTTCGAGCAGCAATACATACCGAGACTGTCGGAAGATCAGAATTTGCATTAAATTTAGCCGATCCAGGGTAAGTGTACCGACGGAGCGCAAAAAATGTCCGCGCTGCAAGAGCGATTGTAGCAACAGTTGAAAGCGTAAGCAGAAATAAAGTAATCACTTAGGTATTGTAGCATTGACCTTTCATCCTCGGTGGACTATAGTATTACTTGACAGTCTGCCTCCAAGCAGACTTTTAAATTGGGAGAAAAGCCAACCGTGAGTAAGAATCAGGACAAAACGAAGGTCACACGAATTAAGGCTAGCGAAGCCTCTGTCGCTCGAGTCCCATCAGCCAAACAACCGTCTAAAAAGAATGCTAAGGCAACGTCAAGTAATAGCCCTAGAATTAAAAAAGATCGCTCTTATGGAGTGCTGGGTAAAATCGGCGGGTACTTTAAGGGGGCATGGCTAGAGCTTCGACAGGTACATTGGCCAACGAGACAAGCTACGTGGAGTTTAACTGGTGCGGTTTTGTTGTTCTCGATTTTCTTTGTGGTTTTCATCGCGCTGCTAGATGCAGGTTTTAAATTCGCATTCGAACAAATTTTGAGGTAAGAAAGAAGGTTATTGTGTCTAAGAATCGATATGACTCAACTCGACAATGGTATGCGGTCCATACCTACAGTGGATATGAAGAGAAGGTAGGTGACAGCATTCGTCAAAGGATAAACGCAGTAGATATGGCCGATAAAATCTTTGACGTTATGGTGCCGAAAGAAAAGCAAATTCAAATCAAAAACGGTAAACGTAAGGTCGTTGAGAGCAAGATTTTTCAAGGTTATGTTCTCGTTGAGATGAAATTGACTGATGAAACATGGTACATCGTTCGCAACACACCAGGAGTTACTGGATTTGTTGGTAGCGGCACAGAACCTACTCCGGTATCTGACAATGAAATCTCAAAGATTAAGAAACGAATGGGCGTTGAAGATCCGAAGCATCACATCGATTTTACCCCTGGAGAAGTAGTATCAATTACCGATGGGCCGTTTAAAGGCTTTGATGGCGCCATATCTGAAATTGACACAGCCAAGGGTAAAATTCGTGTCATGGTCAGCATGTTTGGTCGTGACACTCCCGTTGAACTTGACGCTCTGCAAGTAAAAAAGGTTTAAGGAGCTCAATATGAGTCTTAATCAGGAATACGGCGATACGCCTTTTGTACCCGTTGGCATCTCTGGCGACAGGCAGCTTGGTCATGAGTCGGGAAGTGAAGCATCTCGCCAAGCATTAATTGCTCAGCAGGCTTTCTATAACGAGATGTTAGATCGTCAGGCAGCTGGCTTGACGACACCTGATGAAGAACTAGAAATTGCACGCCGAATAGCTAATGCTGTAGCTCACGATTACAACTAGACGTTTAACGTAAAATCTGCTACTGTATATGTGTTACGCACTGCTAAATGCTTCAACTAACTAGCAGTAATTCTAAAAGGAAATCACATGGCAAAAAAAGTAATTGGTAATTTGAAACTTCGTATTCCTGCCGGCCGCGCAACCGCTGGTCCTCCAGTTGGTTCAATCCTCGGTCAGTGGGGTCTAAACATGATGGACTTTATTAATCCGTTCAACGACGCTACCAAAGACCTGATGGGTAAAGATGTTATTGTCCACGTTAAAGTGTACGAAGATCGTTCTTTTACCTGGAAGAGCCTAGGTCAGCCAGTCGACGACATGATTCGCGAAAAAGCAGGCATTAAAAAGGGTAGCGGCAAGCCACATACCGAAAAAGTTGGTAAGATTAGCCGTGCTCAGTTAGCTGAAATAGCTGAAGCGAAAAAAGACGTCTTGAACGCTATTGACGAAGAAGGTCGTATTAAGGTTATTGCCGGTTCAGCGCGCTCTATGGGCGTTGAAGTTACCGAGTAAAGCGTACGTCTTTACATAATAGGCCGTCATCAGACGGTCTATTATTTTATGTCGAGCTGTCAGCGAGTTCATTGAGTAGTAAAATGAGCTCATTGACCGATGAAAGCTGCGACCGAGCTTTTGTCTCTCCAGGACCGACTTTAACGGTGTAGCTATCATCGGGCAACTCACGGAACATATCCTCATCCGTATAATCATCGCCTGCGGCGAGAATAAAATCAGATTGATACAACGCCTCAATTTCTGCAGCTGCGTAGCCCTTATTCACGGTGTTTGGTTTAATTTCGATGATCTTATTGCCGGCATGGACGCCAACTTCGTCAGAATTAATACTGTCGATTAACTCTCGGCGGAGTTCACCCACTCGCACATAGGCTAGCTCGGGAGCTACATTTCGGTAATGCCACACAAGCGCGTAATCTTTCTCTTCGATTTCAGAACCTGCGGTTCTCGACACAAAACGTTCGAGCGTTGGTTTTAATCGTTTTTTTACTGATTTAAAATCTGTATCGACATGCGACCATTTACCGTCATACTTTGTCCATGCACCGTGCTCGGCAATGAGCGTCATAGGAATTCCTCTAAACCACTTATCGAGAGCTTGTCGGGGCCTTCCGCTGACAATTGCTACATGATTTCGCTCGTCATCCGCCAGCCGCTTAAGTAGTCTTCTTAATTTTAATGACGGCCGGGCTAATATAGCTCGGGGACTCGACACAAAATTTTTCAACGTTCCATCATAGTCAAGAATAATTAATCGACTTGATGCGGAGCGGTAAGCCTCGACTAACTGAGATCTATTTTCGGCACTCAGTCGTTTACGGTGATGCTGATCGCGTTCATTTCCGACCATACTAAGGTCGTTCGTGAACTCCGCTCCCCAGGTCTGGACTGTGTAACTTTTAAGTCGGCGCTGCATATCTTTGAGCCGTCGTAGCTGTTCTCGCTTACTCATTTTTAGCGCAATGTGCATTGCTTCCGCTACCGACTTAGTATTAGAGGGGTTTATAGAGATTGCTTCGGGCAATTCGTCAATTGCTCCCGTCATCTCGCTCAGTATAAGCACGCCTGTTCTATTGTTCTGTTTTGAGGCAACATATTCTTTGGCTACGAGGTTCATACCGTCGCGGACTGGAGTCACTAACGCAATGTCAGCGCTCGCATACAGAGCAACGACTTGATGGAAGGGGAGATTTTGGAACTGGTACGAAATTGGTGCCCAATCGACCGTTCCATACTCGCCATTGATACGACTTACCGTTTGTTCAATCGTCTCGCGCAACTCCTGATAGGTTTTTACCTCTATACGAGATGGAACTGCTATCATCTGCAACTTTACTTTACCGCGCCACTCCGGATAATCGTGGAGCAATATCCGAAAAGCCTCAAGCCGTTCGGGAATACCCTTGCTATAGTCAAGTCGGTCTACCGAAAGGATTAGTTTTTTGCCTTTATGTAGCTCCGTGAGAGACTGAATTGCAGATTTTGTATCTGATTCTGCAACGGTGTCTAGAAACTTCTTGTAATCAATGCCGATAGGATATGCATCAATTTTAACAGTACGACCATCGAACTCAATTTGGCCGTTAT
>JAUPVA010000028.1 GCA_030917245.1 Patescibacteria group bacterium | reverse complement strand
ATTTGTTTACAGAGTCACATCTGTTATAGTGATAACACCGAGCGCGAGTGGTGGAATTGGTAGACACGCTAGCCTTAGGAGCTAGTGCCTTCGGGCGTGGAGGTTCAAGTCCTCTCTCGCGTACCAAATAAAAAAGTCAGTGTAGCTGACTTTTTTTGTTTTGCATGATTCATATGATCAAAAAGACACCTTATACGGTGTCCCGGCGGTAGAGAGTGAGGTTCAAGTTTCCATAACTACGATTGTCCACCACAACAACTCCGGTCTTGGAAGGAACCTCACCCTTACCTGGATGCGATAATACCATAAGCGCTCCAGGTTTGAGAAGTCCTAGCAGCCTCGATACTGTGGAAAACTGAGTATCGTGATAAGGTGGATCAGCGAAAATAACATCAAACTCATCTACTTCCGCCGTATCCAACCAGTTCGATACAGTTGTTGCAATTACTTTCGCCTCACTGATACCCAGTAGGTGTACGTTCTTTTGTATAATCTTTGCAGCAACTCTGTCCTTTTCAATAAACAGAGCGCTCGCTGCTCCGCGACTGAGGGCTTCGATACCGAGCGAGCCAGATCCTGCAAACGCATCGAGCACTTTAGCACCGCTCATCTCTTGGCCTAGGCTATTAAACAATGCGTTTCTTGCCCGTTCGCTCATGGCATGGGTTGAGCGGCGGCTGGGAGCGTCAAGAACTCTACCTCCATATTTTCCGGAGATTACTCGCACGTTCATATCGACTCCGATTCTATAATAGCCGCCAGCCAGCCCGCCATCACGACTCGGATAATTTCAGGCACTAGTACATCTTTTGTCTCTCGTGCCAAGTGCCTCGTCCAGCCTTTTTTCGTGAACTCTTCATACATTTCCATTCGAGATATACGAGCCAGCGCGTCGTTAAATAATGATTCAAATCCTTTTTGCTTAAGTCCGGCGACAAGCTCATCAGAGAAACTGAGTGTGTCAAACTTCATCGTTGCAATAGCTGTAGCGACTCCGAATTCGAAATGAATATGAGTCGTCATGATACCTTTGCTGCCCCAATACTCCCAGTTATTTCGTACAACCTGTCGTTTAGTTCCGCCAGGCATAACTACTTTTTTTCGTTTTTAGTTTCGGGTTTCAAGACCATGACCACCCCGCAACTGAGTAAGTTTATCTTCGAGGGGATAGTGGTGCGCGGGAGTTAAACCATCGACAATCGCATGCGCCAGCCAAGCCGCCTCGAACGCTGCTCGCTCTCGCTCTTTGTTGCTGAGGGCCTTACTAAGATTCGCAATATGGTCACGAATATATGCACCGAGTTCTGTTTCTTCTAAGCGAGAGTTAGGGTCGATGAAATGCCATGGTTCGTCTTTACCTGGCTGCTTACGCTTCAACCCGTCTGGTCCGTTCGCGCCTTCGAAATGCAGTATTTCACGGATCGCTGGAAAGGAATCTGGGATAGATGCTTGCCGTGCAAGATGGCGTCGAGCGACGCGATCGATCTTTTGATGGACGCCCATGATGCGTCCCGATTTGGTATGGATTGTTGTTCCGCTATACATTCAGTTTAATTCAGTGTCGTCAGTCGCTGATAATGTTCGACGTTGCGAGACAACTGTTTGTATTGTAGCAAGTCAGCACCCGAAGATACGAATCTCTTCGCAGCATCTTGCACCTCGGCAATAAGTTTCGTATCTCCTAACGATGCGATTTGCAAATTTAAAGCACCATGCTGTGCCTTGCCATAAATTTCACCAGGTCCACGTATTTTTAAATCGACTTCAGCCAAATAGAATCCATCATTTGAGCGTTCGACTTCTTTTAATCGCTGCGAAGGTTTTTTCGTATCGGAAGTGAGCAGGTAACAGTAGCTCTGGTGCGACGATCGCCCAACTCTGCCGCGGAGCTGATGAAGCTGACTTAAGCCATATTGGTCAGCATCCTCGATGAGCATCGTGGTGGCGTTTGGGACATCAACACCAACTTCAACAACCGTAGTACTAACAAGTAAATCGTACTCATGCTTCAAGAATCGTTCCATAACTTGTTGCTTGTCGGCCGGTTTCATACGCCCGTGCAAAAGTCCTATTCGACGATGTCCGAATACTGAATTTTGGAGCTTTCTATACTCGAGCTCGACGCTTTTTGATTCATTATTCGGATTATCATCTATCAGTCGACATACTACGTAGCCCTGACGCCCATTTTCTAGCTCTGAATCAATTTCGGCATATAGTTGCGCGCGACTGACTGGTGACCATATTTTAGTAATAATCGGTTTTCGCTCAGCAGGTTTTTGATTAATGATCGAGATATCGAGCTCGCCATACAATGTCAGGGCAAGGCTTCTCGGAATAGGAGTAGCGGTCATGGCAAGTAGGTGTGGCATCCTATCTGATTTAGACAAAAGCTTCTGACGCTGCCCGACTCCGAATCGGTGCTGCTCATCAATAATAACCAATCCGAGATTGCGAAACTGCACTGCTGGCTCCAGGAGTGCATGAGTTCCTATGATGATGTGAACGCCACCCTCCTTCAGCTCCGAGAGTAGTGGTTTACGCTGCTTACTCGTTACACTACCCGAAAGTAGTGCAACGGTAATCCCATACGGTTCCAGTAGGTTCGCTATTGTTTTCGCATGTTGGGATGCCAGTATTTCCGTAGGTGCCAAGACGGCGACTTGAAACCCTGCAGCAACCACTTGGCGTGCGGCGGCGGCGGCTACGACGGTCTTACCAGCACCGACGTCACCCTGAAGAAGACGATTCATCGGTACCTCTTTTTCGAGATCCTGTAAAATGTCCCACGCTGCCTGCTTCTGAGCTGGCGTGAGATCAAATGGCAATTCGCTAACGAAAGTTGCTATTGTCGCCTGACTAAATGGTATCGACCAGCCTCGCAGCTTTGCATTCGCTTGTTTATTCAACTGCGATGCGAGTAGTAGCTCGAAGAGCTCCTCAAATGCTAAGCGTCTCTTACCATTCGCGACGTCCTCTGACTTAGTGGGGAAATGAATAGCCGTTAAAGCATCAGCCAGACTGAGCAAAGAATATTTTTTTATGATGTCGTTAGGTAAGGTTTCTGGCAGCATAGCCATGAGCGGCCGTAACTCAGCTAAGAGCTTTCGTACTACCTGACTTTTTAATCCCTTCACCGACCGATATACAGGCAGTAACCTTCCATTCTGGACTGGTATTTTACTTGCTTTCTCAACGCTAGGATTAGTGAATTGGTATTTATTATAGTTAAAATCAAAATCGCCAGAAAAGAAGAATGTCTGCGTGGAATCCTTTAGCTGCGTTGCCCGATACGCTTGATTAAACCATACTGCCTGTACTTTTCCAGAATCATCAGCTAGTGTGGCTGTCGTTACTCTCATTCCACGTCGGACATTTTTTGTGATCACTGATTCGCACGTGGCATTTATCGTTCGTTTACCTGGAGTCAAGTCAGAAATCTTTGAGACCTCGGAATAGTCTTCGTGCTTACGAGGTAAAAAATAAAGGAGGTCATGTACGGTGTGAAGACCGCTCAAATGTAACTGCTCGGCAGTTTTCGGCCCCACGCCTTTAATTGCCGACAAGGGCGTTGAGACGTTCATCCGCGCAGCAATATGCCTTCTAGTTCTCGCGATAACGATTCGAGCATATCATTCGTGTCGGCATACTGACGTCGCAACGAGAGCGCATCGCCCTGAGCTTCATCAAACCACTGTACGTACAGCTTGAGCTTCGGCTCCGTACCACTAGGGCGGACGGTAATTCGTCTTCGTGCGTCTCCAAATTCCAGAACGATAACATCTCCCTTCACTGGACAGCTCAGACTTGTTTTTTCACCATTATCCAACACCGTTTTTATACCCTCACTGTAATCGGAAATTGCGGTTACTTGATGATGGGCCACAAAACGGGGAGCATCGGTCCTTAGCCGCGCCATGATGTTCTGCATCTGCTCGAAGCCTTTGGCTCCGGGGCAGACGATAGTGTCGAGTCGCTCAACAAACAATCCGTAATCTTGATACAACTCAATCATGCGGTCAAACAAAGTCTTACTTTCGTTTTTAAGCTCGGCTGCATACTCTGAAAGAATCAATGCCCCAACTGCACCGTCTTTATCTCGGGCATAGTCGCCTTTTAATAATCCGTAGCTTTCTTCGCCGCCAATAACAAAAATTTCATCGGTAGATTCTTTCTGGAGGAGCAGCTCACCGATATATTTAAAACCTATCAGCATATCCCCGTAGGTTGTAACCTGATACTTGTCAGCAACAGCTTTCATCATGTCCGTTGTCACAATCGTCTTTGCAATATAGTGCTTTGAAGTAAGTTGGCCTTTTTCATAGAGCTTGCGTAATGCGAATTCGGTTGCCAACACTGCAGTCTGGTTACCCGATAGGTACATCGGTTGATCGCCCTCTCGGATCACTACCCCTATACGGTCGGCGTCCGGGTCATTTGTAATAGCTATATCAGCATCGTCTGCGAGCATCTGAGCAACTGCACGATCGTTAGCCGCTTTTTCTTCAGGATTTGGTTTTCCATTTTCTATGGTGGGGAAATTTCCGTCTGGCGTCATTTGAGACTTCACCGTCGCAACTTTAGTGAATCCCGCAGAGTCTAACACAGGTAGTGTATTACGCTGGCCAGCACCATGCAGTGGCGAGTACACAATAGACACATCCCGCGCATCTCCAAGTGCTTCGGACTGTACCGCACTAATATAGGCTTCATCAATTTCTGTTCCGACAACCTGTATCAGATTTTTAGCTACTGCTTCATCGTACGGCAGTGAGTGTATCGATGTGACACGTTTCGTACGCTCAATCACGCCTTTATCATGAGGAGGAACAAGCTGTCCGCCGTCGGCTAGGTACGCTTTAAATCCGTTGTCAGCAGGAGGGTTATGACTCGCACTTATGACGATGCCCGCGCTCGCGCCCAGGTACCGTACGGCAAAGCTGAGTTCGGGTGTCGACCGGAATGAATCGAATAAATATGCTTTCATGCCATTTCCGGCGCAGACCTGTGCTGCATAGCGGCTTAATTCTTCGGACGAAAGTCGAGTATCACAGGCAATAACGATGCCTTTTTTCTTCGCCTCAGAATCCTGACGCAGAACGTACTCACTGAGCGCTTGGGTTGCTTCGCCGATAGTCACCCGCGAAATTCGATTAGAGCCTACGCCGGTTGTTCCTCTAATTCCGCCAGTTCCAAACTCGATAACTTTAAAAAAGGAGTCTTCAAGGATTTCCCATTCTTCGGCGGCTATCAGACTTTCTAGTTGCGGTCGATATTCTGCATATTTTGGCTCAGTTAGCCATGCATTAATATTAGCTAGAGCCGTCTTAGAGACGTTTGCACGTAATGTATCATTCATAGTCACCTCCTGTCTGGCAAGCACACATTAGTAGTTTCAGTATAGCAACAGACTCGGTTACCGTACGAGTACGAAGGTGTTTTTACCCTTCTTAATAAGTGAACGAGATGAAACCACCGTTGACTCTGTTTGCTTTTCACCATTTACACTTATTGCACCGGCATCAATAAACCGGCGTGCATCATTTACTCCTGAGCATACGCCCGTTTGAACAAGTATGTCCGTGAGTTCGCCTGGCGACGATACGGGAATCTCAGCAGCAAGCTCGTCAATATCAGATTCACTCAGGTTTTCGACTAATTCAGCTCCGAACAGCACCGAGGTTACCCGCATTACCGACATGGTTCGTCCAGTTCCATGTACTATCTGCGTGACTTCTTTTGCAAGATTTTTTTGTACAATCCTCGAGCCTGGAGACTGCTTGTGGTCGTGAATCATTTGTTCAACTGTTTGTTTATCTAGTAGCGTGTAAATTTTAATCAGATCGAAGGCCGTCTCATCGTCCACGTTGAGCCAGAATTGATAGAACTTATAAGGGCTGGTCTTTTGCGGATCGAGCCAAATCGCACCGCCTTCGGACTTTCCGAATTTGACCCCCGTTTGCTTATTTACGATGAGCGGTGCTGTGAATACATGCGATTCCGCCGATTCTAATCGGCGAATAAGCTGTACTCCCGAGATCGAGTTACCCCACTGATCAGCCCCCGCAACCTGAAGCGTAGCACCCATAGAGCGATACAGATGCAAGAAGTCATAGCCTTGGATTAAGCTATAACTAAATTCCGCGTAGCTAATGCCATCGCCTCCTTCTCCAATCCGATTCTGTACAAAATCACGATCGAGCATTTGAGTCATGCTGACATACTTTCCGATATCACGGAGAAAGTCTAAGTAATGTATATTCTTAAACCAATCATAGTTATCGACTATCTCAAATGAGCTTCCTGCAAATATAGTACGGTACTGTTCGGCTATAGCTTTTTTGTTCCGATCAATCTCCTCAGTCGACTTTAAGTGACGCTCCTGCTTTTTTCCATCAGGATCGCCAATCATACCAGTCGCGCCGCCGACTAGTAAAATTGCTTTATGTCCATTTTTAATAAAGTGCCGAATCATCATAGCCGGAGCAAGATTACCGATTGTCATGCTATCAGCACTCGGATCTACTCCCCAATAGAATGTTCGCGGCTCATTGATATCATCGAGGTTCTTAAACGTCGACTGATTGATAAAACCACGCCATTGCAGTTCTTCGGACAGTGTCATAATATTCCTTTTGTAGTTTGTTACCTTGATTAGAAGTATACCGAAAATGAGCCTTGCCAGACAAACATTAGTGATATAATGGGCCTAGCAACTGAGGGGTGAAAGAACGACTGACCACATGACGAAAAAATCGAACCGAAGATTAAACGTGTATGCGAACCTTTCGCATGCCCGCCGTACAAAAAAAGACCGCATAGCCCGCCGAAAAGCGGAGTATCTTGCATCGCTCCCAAAACACCCAGTTAAACGAGCTCTGCATCGAGCTCATCCAAAGCGAGTCTGGAAGTTCTGGACGAGTCGCGAAGGTGTCATGACTGCTCTTAAAATAGCCGGAATTGGCGTACTTGCAATGGTAATCCTCGCGGGAGGTGTATTTGCCTACTTCCGAAAAGACATTGATCAAATCCGACCTTCCGAGCTCGCCAAACGGGTTCAGACTACTGTCACTCGCTACTACGACCGAAATGACGTGTTGTTATGGGAAGACAAAGGCGACGGAAACTACAAGCTTGTTGTTAAGGGTAGTGAAATTTCTGAGCATATGAAAAAAGCGACGGTAGCGATTGAAGACAAAGATTTTTACCGGCATAGAGGAATCAGTCCAACCGGTCTGGTCCGCGCGGCAATTAATAACTCTCAGGGAGGCAACGGCACTCAGGGTGGCTCAACCTTAACTCAGCAACTCGTTAAGCAAGTATTTTTCGCCGACGAGGCAGGCAATCGAGGACTTGGAGGTATTCCGCGTAAAATTAAAGAAGTTATTCTCGCTATAGAAGTAGAGCGGATGTACAACAAAGAACAGATTCTTGACTTATACCTTAACGAATCCCCTTACGGCGGGCGGCGAAACGGAGTTGAATCGGCCGCACAGACTTACTTTGGCATTAAGGCCAAAGACCTGACGCTAGCACAATCTGCATTTTTGGCAGCCATTCCTAACCAGCCAGGGTGGCTAGACCCATATAACACCGCTGGAAATAAAGATTTGATAGAACGCCAGCATAAAGTACTCAGCGATATGCTCCGTGAGGGATTTATTACACAAAAAGAAGCCGATGAAGCTAAAAACTACGCCATTCTCGACACCATCAGGCCGGTATCAAGCCAGTATAAAGATATTCGCGCACCTCATTTTGTACAAATGGTACGAAGTGAACTGGAGAGAAAACTTGGAAAAGCGACCGTAGGACGCGGCGGTTTGGTTGTTAAAACAACGCTTGATGCACGCATCCAAGATAAATTAGAGCAAGAGATGAACGATATGTTCGCCTCGTCTTTCCCGCGTACGGCCAATTTCTCTAACGGAGCGGCGACTGTAGAAGATGCCAAGACTGGACAAATTGTCGCTATGATAGGAAGCCGAGATTTTAACTACCCTGGGTTTGGACAAGACAATGCCGCCACAGCGTTCATTCAACCTGGATCATCCATAAAGCCTCTCGTATTTGCGGGTCTTTTCGAGAACAAAGGAGAAGATGCTCAGAACTTCGGTAGTGGGTCAATCTTATCGGACAGCCCGATAAACGTTTCCGGCTACAAACCTCAAAACGCCGACGGTAAATTTAAGGGTAATATTACCCTGCGTAGCTCACTCGCACTGTCTCGAAACATCCCAGCTATAAAGGCTATGCAGGTATCGGGCGTAGAGCCTACTCTCAAACTTATTAGGGCAATGGGTAACAAGTTTTACTGTACCCAGGGCGCAGAGAAAGACGCAGGTCTATCATCTGCCATCGGGGGATGTGGTACGCGCATGATTGACCATGCGAACGCCATAGCAACGCTCGCACGAGAAGGCGTATACATGCCAACGAGTACCGTTTTAAAGGTTACGAATAGCGGCGGCGAAGTACTCGAGGAATATAAAGCGGAATCAAAGAAGATTATTGATCCGCAGTCAGCGTATGTCGTGACAGATATTCTTGGCGATAACAACGCACGAGTTGGCCTTTTCGGGCGAAGTATTACGCCGACATTAGATGCCGCAAAAATTAAGATGGCGTTAAAAACCGGAACCAGTGACATAGATAAAAAACCAAAAGATATCTGGACGGTCGGCTATACCCCTACCCTTTCTGGGGCTGTATGGCTCGGCAACCCTGACACGACCCCTCTCACGAACGGTAACTCTTCTATTCCAGCACGCATTCTTGACCCCGTGATGGCATATGCGACGCAGCTGTACCAAACAGAAGGCAAATCGAAAGCCGGTGATTGGTTTAGCGCACCAAAAGGTATTCAAAAAATTGGAAAAGAAGTCTACCCGGCTTGGTACAACAAAAAAGCCCAGAGTGGCGTTAAATTAATCTTT